>NZ_JBFTLX010000301.1:0-7868 GCF_056396665.1 Cupriavidus sp. 05T313
AGGCCACTCTGCATGGCTCAGCCAACGCTCAGTCAACGGTTCATCTCTGCCTGCGTGATGATTCGATCGCGAATACAACCAGCATGCCACCCAGGATTGAGACGTTCTTCAGGATGTGGTTGAGCTGGTTTGCAACGTCTGAGGGATCGGCGCGCCAGAACCAATGGAAGATCAGGGTCGTGGGGACCAGGAACAGCGCAAGAACCAGTGCGCCCCATCGCGCGTTCCAGCCCGTGGCAAGGGTAAGGCCGGCGCCGACTTCGATCGCGATGGTTAGTATCAGCAGCAGGCCCGGCAGCGGCAGTTCGGCGCTGGCAATCCACGCGGAGTAGCCCGCGAAGCTGCCGATCTTCAATAACCCCGAAATCAGAAAGAGAGAGCCAAGAAGGGCGCGGCCGACAGCGTACAGTCGCGAAACGGTCGTGGGCGTGAGGGAAATTGTGGACGTGGCCATGATGATTCTCGGATATCGACAGAGGAAGAAACTTGAAATTCATCGAACGACTTCACTCGGCCAGCCTCGGCGGCAGGCGCTGATCGACATCAGCGGTACAGGCCCGTGGCGGGGTCCAGCGGCGAGTACTCCCGCGGGGCAAGGCGCAAGCGGTCGAGCGCCTCGTCCGGCTGCAACCTGGTGCGGCCATTGCGCGCCGCCGGGCAGGCCAGCATGAGCTCAATGGCGCGGGCCGGCGGCTCGGCGCCGAGCAGGCATTGCGCGTCCAGGCGAAAAGTGGTCTGGTGCCATCGGAAGTTCGCTGGCCGGCAGGAATTGGCCTGGACGGCGGAGGCCGGTGTCGTCTGTGCCGCCGTTGCCGCACGCGTTGCCGCGCTTGCCGGTGCTGCTGCGCCACCCGGCCGCGGCGGCAGCGTGAGATCCCACAGCCAGTACCGTTCGATCAACGCCAGCGCGGCCGACGGCGGGCGCGCGGCGCACGAAAGGGTCCGCATCGCCTCGCTGGCGGCGTGGCGCACGCAGACCCCGGCGGCCTGGTAGCCATGCCAGTCACGTAGCGCGCCGGTCACGATAGCCTCGGGATGCGCCGGATCGCAGCGGTCACCGGATGCTGCACCGAGGCGGCGATAGGCGACGTCCGCATGCGCGTACTGGCCTCCGACCGAGGGCAGGTTGGTATCGAGGTTGTAGTTGGCGAGCAGTCCCTTGCCCGCGTGGCGCAAGGCCACCGTGACCTTGTCGATCGAAGCCTCGTAAATCGTTTCCAGACCGGCGCGGTTGGCCAACTGGATGCCCTCGGCGGCCAGTTGGTCGGAGGCGGGGTCTTTCTGCGCGCCGGTGGGCTTGACGGTCTGCGCCATCTTCCTGCACGCGTCGAGCATCGCGCGCAGGTCGGCGGTCCGCGCGGGACCTTCGCCGTACGTCGCGTGGGCGGTCTGGCAGACGCTGTCGCTGACGTGGTACAGGAAGATCAGGATGGTGGCGTAGCCTGGCACCAGCGTCGCGCCCGCCTTGCCATAGGTCATCTCCGCGGCCACGGCCAGCACGTATCTCGCTCGCTCGACGAGGCGGCTCTCGCTGCCGCCAACAATAAAACCGGTAGCCACGCGGATGGTGCCGTAGCGAAGGTCGTAAACGGAAAAAGCCCCGAGTTCGAGCCGCTTGTGCATGGCAATGTCCATCTCGTAGGCGACGCGCGTCAATGCCTTGTCGTGGTTCTTGGCCGATAGCGTAGCCACGGCGACGTTGGTGCCCTCGTGATGTCCCACACGATCCGCCCAGTAGTGGGATCGCACCCCCGCGAGGAAGGCGATCATGGCCGGATCGCCACCGTACTTTTCACAAGTCGTCTTGACGACGTTGTCGATGTAGTTGCCGGTGCCGACGTAGTGCATCAGGTCGCTGAACTGTTCGGTGCCCTGGGTGATGTAGCCGATATCGCCGATGACAGCGCCCAGGCCCGCGGCGAGCGCGATTTCCTGCCGGGTCAGGTCCAGCGCGCCAGGCTTGAAGGTATGCTGACCGGATTGGCCGTCGCACAGGCCGGCGCTGAGCGACGGCCATGCCGCTTCCATGACTCGCCAGTGCCCCGTCCAGCCGTAGCCCCAGACCGGCTGGCACGTCGCAAAGCACAGCCAGACGATGGTCACGAGGCGACAGGCGTTGAGACGTGACGGGTGCATGACGGGCTCCTTGCGACACGCCGGCCGTGATCGGCCGCGATGCGGGCAGCATGGAAGGGCAACACCCGGCACTTATTTATAGGCGGCGGCAGACCTGCGCGCAATGCGCAAAAAAATGCCCATTTGCTGAAGCGCCCGGATCACGAGGCGGTGGTGGGCGTCGCGACCGATTGGCTCATTGCCGCACTGGCGCGGACGCTACACGCGCCACAGTCAGGCAACAACCAGCGGCCCGGCCTGCTCGGCAACGGGCCAGCCCCGTTCCTCCGCGATGGCCCGCAGGCGCGGGTCCGGCGCCACCACGACCGGATGGCTGACATGTTCCAGCAGCGGCAGGTCATTGAGCGAATCCGAATAGAACAGCGTGCGCTCGAATTCCTCCCAGCGCCGCCCGATCGCGGCGAGCCAGTCGGCCACCCGCCCCACCTTGCCGGCGCCGAAGCTCGGCACGCCGATCATCTCGCCGCTGAACCGGGCCAGCGGGCCGTCGCCGATGGTGGCCGCCTGCGAGGCCACCAGGTGCTCCACGCCGAAGCTGTCGGCAAAGCCGCGCGCGACGAAGTCGTTGGTGGCGGTCACGATGCAGCACAGGTCGCCCGCGGCGCGATGCTGGTCCACCAGTTCGCGTGCCGGCGCCGGGATGCGGTCGGCAATGCTGGCRATAAAGGCGCTGCGCCACGCTTCCAGATCGCCGCGGTCGTAGCGGGCCAGGAAGGACATGCAGAAGCGCTGGAAGGCGTGGATATCCAGTTTGCCGTCGACGTAGTCCTGGGCGAAGCGCTGGTTCTGCGGGGCGAATTCGGTTTCGTCCAGCACACCGAGTTGCATCAGGTAGCGCAGCCAGGTGGAGCCGCTGTCGAAGGGAATCAGGGTGTGGTCAAGGTCAAACAGTACGAGTTGCATGTGCGGTACGGGTAACGATGAAGTCGGGAATGGCAAAATCACGCACATGATACGGTGTCGGCGCGGGCGCGCGTGGAAGCTGCCGCAAGTGCGCTGCACCAAATCGTCCTGAATCCGGGGCTGTCAACTGACTCATCCTGACAATGCCGCCCGGCCTCCAACGACCAGTAAAATAGCCGCCCCAGGTTCGGCAGGTTCTCAAAGGCAGCAGGTGGCGCAACGACAACAGGGTTTTCTTCTGACTCGACACTGGCGCGATACGCCCGCCGGCACGGAGGTCGAGTTCTGGCTGGCAACCGATAGCGGCCCGCGGCATATCCGCCTGGCCCCGCAGCCTTCGGTGGCGTTCATCCCCGCCGAACACCGCCAGATGGCCGAAATCGTCTTGCATGGCGAGCGCCAGGCCGAACTGCGCGAACTGCCGCTGCGCGATTTCCACCGCCGCCCGGTACTGGGGCTGTATTGCCAGCAGCATCGCCAGCTGATCAAGCTGGAAAGGCAGCTGAAGGAGGCCGGCGTCAGCGTCTACGAGGCCGACATCCGTCCCCCGGAACGCTACCTGATGGAGCGGTTCATCACCGCGCCGGTATGGTTTGCCGGCGAATCCGGTGAGTCCGGAGAAAATGGCCCGTTGCTCAACAGCCAGATGAGGCCGGCGCCGGAATATCGGCCACGGCTGAAGCTGGTGTCGCTGGATATCGAAACCACCGCCCACGGCGATCTGTATTCCATCGCGCTCGAAGGCTGCGGCCAGCGCCAGGTGTATATGCTCGGGCCGCCGAACGGCGACGACAGCGGGCTCGACTTCGGCCTGGAGTACTGCGCCACCCGCGCGCTGATGCTGGAAAAGCTGAACCAATGGCTGGCGGTGCACGATCCCGATGCCATCATCGGCTGGAACGTGGTGCAGTTCGATTTGCGCGTCCTGCAAAAGCACGCGGACCGCTATCAGGTTCCGCTGGCGTTCGGCCGCGGCGGCAGCCTGCTCGAATGGCGCGAGCACGGGTTCAAGGAGAACCATTTCTTTGCCTCCGCCGCCGGCCGCCTGATTATCGACGGCATCGAGGCACTGCGGTCCGCCACCTGGAATTTCCCGTCCTTCAGCCTGGAGAACGTCGCCCAGACCTTGCTGGGCGAGGGGAAATCCATCGACAACCCGTATCAGCGGATGGCGGAAATCGACCGCCGCTTCGCCGAGGACAAGCCGGCACTGGCGCGCTACAACCTGAAGGACTGCGAGCTGGTGACGCGAATCTTCGCCAAGACCGAGTTGCTGACCTTCCTGCTGGAACGCGCCGCCGTCACGGGGCTGCCCGCGGATCGCAGCGGCGGCTCCGTCGCGGCCTTTACGCACCTGTATATGCCGCTGATGCACCGCCAGGGCTATGTGGCGCCGAACCTGGGCGAGGTGCCGGAGGGAGGGAGCCCCGGCGGCTTCGTCATGGATTCGCAACCCGGCCTGTACGACTCGGTGCTGGTGCTGGACTACAAGAGCCTGTACCCCTCGATCATCCGCACCTTCCTGATCGATCCGCTCGGGCTGGTGGAAGGGCTGGACGACCCATCGGACGCGAATTCGGTGCCGGGCTTCCGCGGCGCGCGCTTCTCGCGCACAAAGCACTGCCTGCCCGCCATCGTCAGCCAGATCTGGCAAGGCCGGGAGGCCGCGAAGCGCGAGCAGAACAAGCCGCTGTCGCAGGCGCTGAAGATCATCATGAATGCGTTCTACGGCGTGCTGGGATCGAGCGTCTGCCGCTTTTTCGACCCCCGCCTGGCGTCCTCCATCACCATGCGCGGGCACGAGATCATGCACCGGACGCGCGAACTGATCGAGGCCCAGGGCTACCAGGTCATCTACGGCGACACCGATTCCACTTTTGTCTGGCTGAAACAGCCGCACTCGGAAGAACAGGCCGCAAAGATCGGCCGCATGCTCGTCCAGCATGTGAACCAGTGGTGGCAGCAGCATCTGCGACAGCAGTTCGGACTGGAAAGCGCGCTGGAACTGGAGTTCGAGACCCATTACCGCCGCTTCCTGATGCCGACCGTGCGCGGCGCCGAGCAGGGCAGCAAGAAGCGCTACGCGGGGCTGGTCGCCAAGGCGGACGGTAGCGAGGAAATGGTCTACAAGGGCCTGGAGACGGTACGCACCGACTGGACGCCGCTGGCGCAGCAATTCCAGCAAGAGCTGTATCAGCGCATTTTCAAGAAGCAGCCGTACCGGGAGTACGTGCAGGACTACGTTGCCCGCACCTTGAACGGCGAGTTCGAAGCGTTGCTGGTGTACCGCAAGCGGCTGCGCCGGACCCTGGAAGACTACCAGCGCAACGTGCCGCCGCACGTCCGCGCGGCGCGCGTCGCCGATGCATTCAATCGCAAGGAAGGGCGGCCATTGCAGTACCAGAACGGCGGCTGGATCAGCTATGTGATGACCGTCGCGGGCCCGGAGCCGCTTGAGACGCGGCGCTCCGCGATCGATTATGAGCATTACCTGAGCCGGCAGCTGCAGCCGGTGGCCGATGCCATATTGCCTTTCCTGGGCGACGCGTTCGAGACCCTGGTGACGCGGCAAAGGGCGTTGTTCTGACGGTCAGCAACTGCCCAGACGGCTGGCCTCGATGCGCGGCAGCACCCGCGCCAGGGTGATCCCGCGCACTGCCATGAACAACAACAGCGCCGCCCACAATCCGTCATTCCCGAACGGCCCCGCCAGCGYCACCGCGGCCAGCATGAACGCCCCGAACGAGAGCGCCATCGAGTGCATCAGGTYGCGGGTGCAGGTCGCGCCAATAAAGACGCCATCCAGCAGGAAACCCCAGACCGAAACCAGCGGCAACGCGACCGCCCACGGCAGGAAGCGCACAGCGGCGTCGCGCACCGCCGGCTGGTCGGTCAGGCACGCGATGATCCATTCGCCGGCGCAGGCATAAACGAGCGAAAAACCCATCGCGCCGACCACCGCCCAGATCATCGTGACCCGGACCGCGCGCCGGAATGCGTGGCGGTCCCGCGTGCCGATGGCCGCTCCGACCAGCGCTTCTGCCGCATGCGCAAAGCCATCCAGCGCGTACGCCATGAAGGTCTGGAAGTTGAGCAGCAGCGCATTGGCCGCGAGGATGACGTCGCCTTGCCTGGCGCCGGCATGCGCGAACCAGCCAAAGCTGGCGATCAGGCACAGGGTCCGGATAAAGATGTCGCGATTGAGGTAGACCAGTTGCCGCAGCTCGTGCGCGTGGGCGATGGCCGCCCAGCGCAGCGGCGGCAGGCCGCGGGGACGCAGCCGCCACAGCAACGCGGCGCCCAGCACGAAGCCGCACGCGTCGGCGGTTGCGGTGGCGGCGCCGATTCCAGCGATGCCCCAGTCGAACACATAGACGAAGAGCAGCACCGCGGCGATGTTCACCGCATTGATGAACAGCTGGGTCAGCAAGGCGAGCCGCACGTGCTGGCAGCCAAGCAGGTAGCCCAGCACGACATAGTTGCACAATGCAAAAGGCGCGGCCCATATCCGCGCGTGGCTGTAGGCGCGCGCGTGGTGCTGGAGGGTATCGCTGCCGCCGATCAGTCCTAGCGCGGTCGTGATCAGCGGCATCCGCACCGCCAGGACGCCGGCGCCGATGACAGCCGCCAGCAGCAGCGCGCGTACCACCGTCGCGCGCAGCGCCGCGCCGTCCCGGGCGCCGAACGCCTGCGCGACGAGGCCCGTGGTGCCCATGCGCAGGAAGCCGAAACCCCAGAACACAAAGCTGAAGAACAACCCGCCCGCGGCGACTCCGCCCAGGTAGGCCGGGTCCGGCAGGTGGCCGGCAACGGCGCTGTCGACCGCGCCGAGGATGGGCTGCGTCAGGTTGGCGAGGATGATGGGGAATGCCAGTGACAGGACGCGGCGGTGCCAGCCGGAAACGGGGAGGGGCGGGGCCACGCCCGACGGGCTGTTGGCGGGACAGGAAGAGGGGCTATCGGCGTCTGGCACGGTGCGGGGCGGAAGCTGGATGCTTGGGGCGACCGCCATTATGGTCTATCCACTGCTATCCACTGTGCCGGCCGGGAACGTGGCTATTGCGGCCCGGGCGTTTCGCGACGTGGTGTCGTTTCGCCGCAGCCGCGTGGAGAAGGTCGACCCCGCCGATGCGGCGGGCCGTTTGCCCTGTTACTGATAGCTCATCGTGAAAGTCGCGCGACCATTTGCAGTTCCGGCTTTCACCGCGGGTGCGGTCTGGATGTACCGGGCTGTCAGCGGTACAGTGAATGTACCATTACCAGCTGAACCAGCCTTCCACTGATTCTTATTACCTGCGGCGCTGGAATCCGGGCCATATTTGATCACCGTGGTCCCATTTAAAACCTGAATGCCAACACCGGATGCAGTGGAGTCCTTGGTAAGGGACAGGGTATCTGAAACGTTACTCGGATCGGTCTGATCGGTCAGCGTTGTATAGATATTTGTCTTTGTGCCGGTATCTCCGCCAGAGCACTGCAGCACGATATCAAAAGACTGGTTTGGTGACGTCTTTCCGACTCCGCTAAAGACGTTTACATTCACGTCTCGAAGACGGACCGCAATCGATGGCGTCGATACCTTGCATGTCGGGATAGTTGGCTGTATTACGACGCTGCCCCCCCAAGAGTAGGTGGCATAATCACCGTCATAGTACCAGTGCGCAAACATTCCTGACAATATCCCGCCGCCGGTAATTGAGCCTGTCTAACGGACAACGTATGGTTTACCATTCCTCCCGACTCGATTACGCAGACGCCTGGGAAATATTGCGTCCAACACATTTGCTGGCCGATTACCGGGTCACTCATCTTGAAACGATATGAAATAC
>NZ_JBFTLX010000302.1:0-10636 GCF_056396665.1 Cupriavidus sp. 05T313
CCTTTAATTAGGGTTGTTCCTATATCCCGGGGGCAACTACATGGCGGATAGCAGCCCATTTTGCAACCTGACCTAACAGAGTAATGCAAAAAAGGAATTAGGAAAATTCGGATTATCTTGATTGTTTTTCCCAATCCCGGGAAATAAAGTTCCCAATGAGCACACAGAAATTTCCCAATGTGCTTCAACTTAATGACGAACTGGAGATCACAATGAGCACGCTTGCAAGCACCGGCCGCGCCGCCTCCCACCGCTTCGCGCATCGGCTGCCGTTGGCCCTGGCGAGTGCTTTGCTTTCGGCATCCGCGTGGGGCGCGGATGGTGTGATCCACTTCCGGGGGGCCATCGTTGCGCCCCCCTGCAATACGCAACTCGGCACGAGCGGGACCGCATCGGTAAATTGCCCGGCAAACGGCGCCCATTCCGCGGAGTCTGCCTCCCTGCCGCTGCTGCCTGGCCGGGTAGTCCAGCTGACGACCGCGCGCGCCTTTACCGTGCCCGTGCAATTCACGACAGGCCCCGATAGCGGCATCAAGCAGGGCTATGTCGTGGTGACGGAATACAACTGACTGGCCTGTCCTTCCAGCCACGCCAGCTCATCTTCGTCGAAACCCGCCGCGCGGCGCGCTGCCAGGTTGAAGGGCGGCCGCAGGCGCGGTGCCTGGTACCGTGCGGCCAGTTCGGCGTAGGTGGTGACGGGGTCCATGCCACGGGAGGCACATAGCCATCGGTACCAGCGGTTGCCGATGGCTACGTGGCCCACCTCGTCGCGCAGGATGATGTCGATGATTGCGGCGGCCTCGTGATCGCCCGCGGCTGCGAGCTTGGCCCGCACCGGCGGCGAGGCATCCAGGCCGCGCGCCTCCAGCGTGCGCGGCACCAGCGCCATGCGCGCCAGCACATCGCCGGCGGTCTTGTCCGCCATCTCCCAAAGACTGTTGTGCGCCGGAAAATCGCCGTAATGCGCACCCAGCGTGGCCAGGTGCTGCGCCAGCAGGCTGAAATGCAGCGCCTCTTCGTCGGCCACTCGTAGCCAGTCCAGGTAAAAGGCTACCGGCATCAGATCGAATCGCCAGATGGCATCCAGCGCCAGGTTGATGGCGTTGAACTCGATATGTGCAAGCGCGTGGATCAGCGCCGCGCGCCCGGCGGGCGTATGGATGGACCGCCGCCGCTCGACCCGCTGCGGCGCCACCAGTTCGGGCAGCGGCGGCCGGCCGGGCAGCGGCAGTTCGGCCGAGATCGCCTCGCCGATGCCCAGGGCCTCCGGCGCCATGGCTTCGCCCGCAAGCCGCATCCGGCGTGTGGCCGCGGCCTTCTCGTGCGCATCGCTCAAACAGAGGATGGCAAGCGCCTGGCGGCGCAAGGACGGCACCGCCACGCCGGACAAAGAGCCAGGTGCGGCAAGCGGCATGCCGCCGCGATCGGGGTCAGGGGCGCCAGGAGAGGCGGCATCGGGAAGGTTTGCTGGCATAAGCGTAAAATCCGGTTTGCCGCCATTGTAGGGCCCGGCGGGTGGCGCTCCATGCCAGGCCGCCCGCGACCCTTTAAAGCCTGGCGGCAAACCCCATATACCCATACGAACTTGTGCAGGAGACCTCATGGCGCTTTACCAGCTCGGCGACGTTGCCCCCACCATCGATCCGGATGCCTATGTGGCGCCGGAGGCCACCATCATCGGCAACGTGACGCTCAAGGCGCGCGCMAGCGYCTGGCCMGGCGTGGTGATCCGKGGCGACAACGAACCGATCGTGGTGGGCGAGTCCAGCAATGTGCAGGAAGGCCAGGCCATGTACAAGACGCAACTCAAACGCATCGACTAAGGCGCCGCGACGCCCGCACCGATTTACCGACGGATCATCGTGACTGACACCACCACCCCCGACACCCTGCAGAAATTCCTGTTCGACGCGGCCCCCGTTCGCGGCGAACTGGTGCGCATGCAGACCACCTGGCAGGAAGTACTGCGCCGCAATCATTACCCGGCGCCGGTGCGCCGCCTGCTGGGTGAAATGATGTCCGCCGCCGCCCTGCTTTCGGCCAACCTGAAGTTCAACGGCGCGCTGGTGATGCAAGTGCACGGCGACGGCCCGGTGCGCATGCTGGTGGTGGAATGCCTGTCCGACCTGTCGATGCGGGCGACCGCCAAGCTAGCCGAAGGCGTAGCGCTGGCCGACGATGCCACGCTGGCGGACCTCGTCAACATCAACGGCCGCGGCCGCTTCGCCATCACGCTGGACCCGCAGGACAAGCTACCCGGACAGCAGCCGTACCAGAGCATCGTGCCGCTGGCCGATGCACACGGCCCGATGGCGTCGATGACTGCCGTGCTCGAACACTATATGCAAGCGTCCGAGCAGCTCGACACCCGGCTGTGGCTGGCCGCCGACGACAAAGTTGCCGCCGGCATGCTGCTGCAGAAGCTGCCGTCCTACGGTGGCACGCTGGAAGGCCATGCCGGGCGCGCGCCCGCCGAAGTCGGCGAAACCGGCGTGCCGCTGGCGGACACCGGCCGCGCGCAGGACCTGGACACCTGGGACCGCGCCTGCCAGCTCGGCGCCACGCTGAAGGACGAAGAACTCCTGGCCGAAACGCCCGATACTCTGCTGCGCCGCCTCTTCTGGGAAGACCTGCAAGCCACCGGTCTGCGCGTATTCGAGCCGCTCACGCCGCACTTCCAGTGCTCGTGCTCGCGTGCCAAGGTGGCTGGCATGCTGCAAAACCTGGGCCGCGTGGAAATCGAGGACATCCTGGTCGAACGCGGCGAAGTGGAGATCCAGTGCGATTTCTGCGGCCAGCAATATCACTTCGATCCGGTTGACTGCGCGCAACTGTTTGCGCCGGCCCCCGTCGCTACCGGCGCCGGTGACGGTGCGGCGCAGCAACACTAAGCTGCAACGCGGTAAGGCGGAGCGGCTCGGAAGGAACCCCRCGAGGAACCTTTACGCCCTCCGCCGCGGTCCAAGCATCAGCGACCTACCAGAGTCAGGGAGTCACCATGTCCGCTTTGCCTTCAACCCCGTCCGCCGTCGCCGCAGCGTGCAAAGCGTCACGCCTGGTCCGCGCGCAGGGCACGATCGGCGTCTTGCTGCTCGGCGCAGTGCTGGCCTGCGGCGGCTGCGCGGAGTTGCCGCGCGACATCAACGGCTCGCCGCCGACCGGGCGACGCTTGAGGTGCGGCAGGTCAATAGACTCTGCCCAGGAACTGGCGCCAGTCGTCAGTGGCGGTTGAACGCCGGGGAATTCGGCGGAGGCGGCAGCGGCGGCGTGGCGCTGACCTTGGGCGCGGGCGCCACGAACTGCACGAACACCTCGCCATCCTTGACCATGCCCAACTCATAGCGGGCACGTTCCTCGATGGCGCCTGTGCCATCCTCCAGGTCCTTCACTTCCCCTTCCAGCTTGGCATTGCGCAACTTGAGCAACTGGTTGCGCGCCGATTGTTCCTGCACCTGCTTGTCCATGTCCCACACACGCAGCCAACCGCCCTTGCCCAGCCATAAGGGATACTGGATGGCGAGCAACAGCACGAACAACAGCAACGAGATCAGGCGCATGGGTTCTGGCGCTTAAGCGGAAAAGGAAGTTGCGTCAGCGCCGGCCGCGGCCGGCGCATGACACGCGCTTAGCGCAGATTGTAGAACGCGCTCTTGCCCGGGTAGCTGGCGATATCGCCGAGATCTTCCTCGATGCGCAGCAGCTGGTTGTACTTCGAGATACGGTCCGAGCGCGACAGCGAGCCGGTCTTGATCTGGCCGGCGTTGGTGCCCACCGCGATATCGGCGATGGTGCTGTCCTCGGTTTCGCCCGAGCGGTGCGAGATCACGGCGGTGTAGCCGGCGCGCTTGGCCATCTCGATGGCGGCGAAGGTCTCGGTCAGTGTGCCGATCTGGTTGATCTTGATCAGGATCGAGTTGCCGATGCCCTTTTCAATGCCTTCYTTCAGGATYTTGGTRTTGGTCACGAACAGGTCGTCGCCCACCAGCTGCACGCGCTTGCCCAGCTTGTCGGTYAGCACCTTCCAGCCGTCCCAGTCGCCTTCGGCCATGCCGTCCTCGATCGACACGATCGGGAACTTGTCGCACAGGTTGGCCAGGTAGTCGGCGAACTGGGTCGAGGTCAGCTTCAGGCCCTCGCCTTCCAGGTGGTACTGGCCTTCGCCTTCGTGATAGAACTCGGTAGCCGCGCAGTCCAGCGCCAGCAGGACATCTTCGCCTGCACGGTAGCCGGCCTTCTCGATGGCCAGCACAACGGTGTTCAGGCACTCTTCGTTGGAAGCGAAGTTGGGGGCAAAGCCGCCCTCGTCGCCAACCGCCGTGGACATGCCCTTGTCGGACAGGATCTTCTTGAGCGCGTGGAACACTTCGGCGCCGCAACGCAGGGCTTCGCGGAAGCTCGTCTGCGACACCGGCATGATCATGAATTCCTGGATGTCCAGGCTGTTGTTGGCATGCGCGCCACCGTTGACGATGTTCATCATCGGCACCGGCATTTGCATCGCGCCCGAACCGCCGAAGTAGCGGTACAGCGGCAGGCCGGCTTCTTCAGCGGCGGCCTTGGCCACGGCCATCGATACGGCCAGCGTGGCGTTGGCGCCCAGGCGAGCCTTGTTGTCGGTGCCGTCGAGGTCGATCAGGGTACGGTCCAGGAAAGCCTGCTCGGAGGCATCCAGGCCCATGATGGCTTCGGAGATTTCGGTGTTGATATGCTCGACAGCCTTCAGCACGCCCTTGCCGAGATAGCGCGACTTGTCGCCGTCACGCAGCTCGATGGCTTCGCGCGAACCGGTGGATGCGCCCGACGGCACTGCCGCGCGGCCCATCACGCCGGATTCGAGCAGGACGTCGCACTCGACCGTCGGGTTACCGCGCGAGTCGAGAACTTCGCGACCGATGATATCTACGATTGCACTCATGGATTCCTCTTGGACTGTTGATGCTTGATGACTTCGTACTACACGGGCGCCATGCCCTGGACTACCGCTGACGGGCGCTGATTAATGCCTAAACGCCTTCTACCACGATCATGTTCATGCGCGCGGCATGCTCGCGCGACTTGCGCGCGGCGCGATATGCCTCGCTGTCGTGGAACGACTTTGCCGCGTCATAGCTGGGAAACTTCAGCACGACCACGCGCGTCGGGGCCCAGTCGCCCTCCAGCTTCTCGGTCTTGCCGCCACGCACCAGCACCTCGGCGCCATGCACCTTCATGGCATGGCTGGAGAGCACCTTGTACTCTTCATACTGCTGGGGATCGGTGACATCGACGTGGGCAATGATATAGCCGCTGGCCATGGCGTATCTCCGTGTGATTTTATGGTGTTGATTCTACTTGGCTGATCATGGCCGCCTGATGACGGCCATGTCGGCAACGGCGCTGCGCGCTCAGGCGCAGGCCGCGGGCCAGCCGAAATTGTCTTCGAGGAAGCCCGAGCGCTTGACCAGCGTATCGAGTTCCTTGAGCACGGACAGCAGCTCCTTCATGCGCGACAGCGGCACGGCATTGGGGCCGTCCGACATGGCCTTGCTCGGGTCCGGATGCGTTTCCATGAACAGGCCCGCCACGCCCACCGCCACGGCAGCGCGCGCCAGCACCGGCACGAATTCGCGCTGGCCGCCGGAGCTGGTGCCCTGGCCGCCCGGCAGCTGCACCGAGTGCGTGGCATCGAACACCACCGGCGCGCCGGTCTCGCGCATGATCGCGAGCGAGCGCATATCGGAGACCAGGTTGTTGTAGCCGAAGGAAACGCCGCGCTCGCAAGCCATGAAGCTGTCTTCCGGCAGCCCTGCCTCGCGCGCGGCGTCGCGCGCCTTGTCGATGACGTTCTTCATGTCATGCGGCGCGAGGAACTGTCCCTTCTTGATATTGACGGGACGGCCGCTCTGCGCGCACGCGCGGATGAAGTCGGTCTGACGGCACAGGAAGGCCGGCGTCTGCAGTACATCGACCACCGCCGCCACCGGCTTGACCTCGTCGATCTCGTGGATATCGGTCAGCACCGGCACACCGATCTCGCGCTTGACCGTGGCGAGGATCTCCAGCCCTTTCTCCATGCCCAGCCCGCGGAAGGTCCTGCCCGACGAGCGGTTGGCCTTGTCGAACGAGGACTTGTAGATAAACGGGATGCCGAGCTCGCCGGTGATCGCCTTGAGCTCGCCGGCGGTATCCAGCGCCATCTGCTCGGACTCGATCACGCACGGACCGGCGATCAGGAAGAAGGGCCGGTCCAGGCCAACGTCAAATCCACAGAGTTTCATCACTAGTCTCCTGCTTGCGGTGCCGGGGCTCAGCCCGCCTTGCTCTGCTGGCTGGCCAGCGCCGCTTCCACGTAGGCCTTGAACAGCGGATGGCCATCGCGCGGGGTGGAGGTGAATTCCGGGTGGAACTGCACGCCCACGAACCACGGGTGCATGCTTTCCGGCAGTTCCATCATCTCGGGCAGGTCTTCGGTCGGGGTGCGAGCCGAAATCACCATGCCCGCCTTTTCCAGCGTCGGCACATAGTGATTGTTGACCTCGTAGCGATGGCGATGGCGCTCGTTGACTTCTTCGCCGTAGATCCTGGCTGCCTTGGTGCCCGGCTTGACCGGTACGCGCTGCGCGCCCAGGCGCATGGTGCCTCCCAGGTCGGACTCGGCGGAGCGCTCCTCCACCTTGCCTTCACGGTCGACCCATTCGGTGATCAGTGCCACCACCGGATGTTCGGTTTCCAGGTTGAACTCGGTCGAATTGGCATCGGCCATCGCCGCCACATGGCGGGCGAATTCGATCACGGCCAGCTGCATGCCCAGGCAGATGCCCAGGTACGGCACCTTGTTCTCACGGGCGTACTGGATCGCGCGGATCTTGCCTTCCGTGCCGCGCTTGCCGAAACCGCCCGGCACCAGGATGGCGTCCAGCGGCTTGAGCACTTCGAGGTGGCCCGATTCCAGCTCTTCCGAATCGATGTACTCGATGTTCACGCGGGTGGCGGTATGCATGCCGGCGTGGCGCAGCGCTTCGATCAGCGACTTGTACGACTCGGTCAGGTCGACGTACTTGCCAACCATGCCGATGGTGATCTCATGCTGCGGATTTTCCTGGGCATTGACCAGGCGTTGCCACATGGAGAGATCTGCCGGCTTCGGGTCGATACGCAGTTCCTCGCAGATCAGGCGGTCGAGGCCCTGCTCGTTGAGCATCTGCGGGATCTTGTAGATGCTGTCCGCGTCCCAGACCGAGATCACGGCTTCCTGCGGGATATTGGAGAACAGCGAAATCTTGGCGCGCTCTTCGTCCGGGATCGGGCGGTCCGCGCGGCACAGCAGCGCGGTCGGCGAGATGCCGATTTCACGCAGCTTCTGCACCGAGTGCTGGGTCGGCTTGGTCTTCAGCTCGCCGGCGCTGGCGATGAACGGCACCAGCGTCAGGTGCACGAAGGCAGCGTGGTTGCGGCCCATGCGCAGGCTCATCTGGCGCGCGGCTTCCAGGAACGGCAGCGATTCGATATCGCCCACCGTGCCGCCGATTTCCACCAGCGCGACGTCCGCCTTGCCACCGTGCGACGCAGCCGCGCCGCGCTCGATGAAGGCCTGGATTTCGTTGGTGATATGCGGGATTACCTGCACCGTCTTGCCGAGGTACTCGCCGCGGCGTTCCTTGCGGATCACCGACTCGTAGATCTGGCCCGTGGTGAAGTTGTTCGACTTGCGCATCTTGGCCGAGACGAAGCGCTCGTAGTGGCCGAGATCGAGGTCGGTTTCAGCACCGTCTTCCGTGACGAACACCTCGCCATGCTGGAAGGGGCTCATCGTGCCGGGATCGACGTTGATGTAGGGATCTAGCTTGAGGAGGGTGACTTTGAGGCCGCGCGACTCAAGAATGGCCGCGAGCGAAGCAGCAGCGATGCCCTTGCCGAGCGAAGAGACGACACCACCGGTGACGAAGACGAATTTGGTCATAAACCGAGCTTGCCGGGGAAATCGGGATTATACATGAGAGCCTGGCTGCTGCAGCGCCGCATTTGCGACAAGTCGCCTTGCCCGGCAACCGCTGAGACGCATTCGCCGCTTCGCACCCCGGCCCTCGCTGCTGCCCCTGCCTGACCCCGGCTACGGACGCGCGGCCGCGGGCGAATTGCCCCGCATTTCGCCGACGAGATCGCGGATCAATCCGGCCGTCTGGCCGGGCCGCTCCATCGGATAAAGATGCCCGCCCTCGATAAAGCGCAGGCGCTCTCCCACCAGCTTGCGCGTGGCGCCGAGCCCGCACTGCCGCACTTCGCGCGACTGCGTGCCGGCGACAAAGCCGACCGGCACCGGCGCGCCGCGCGCAACGCGCGAGCCCAGGCTGGTGGGCAGGGTGCGGTAGATCTGGTACTCGATCTCACGCTCGAAACGCAGGCGGCGCTCGGCGTCGTTGCCGGTCGGCTCGGTGCCATGCATGGCGTAGTCGCGCAGCACCTCCTCATCCCAGGCCGCGAATACCGGCTTGGAACGGAAATGTTCCCAGACCGCCTCGGCATCCGGCCAGTGGGTGCGGCGCCGCCGCGTCACCGCCGCAGGGCCGGGCCGTTCGTCCAGGCCGAAGCGCTGGCCGGCCTTTAGCAAGGCGGCACGCCAGCCGGCGATCACGGGCGAATCGAGCATCACCACGCCGCGCACCCATTGCGGGCGCCGCAGCGCGGCCATCAGCGACAGGAAGCCACCGAGCGAATGCCCCACCAGCCACACCGGCTCGCGGTACTTCTGCTCCACGGAAGCCAGCAACTCATCGACGAGGTGCGGCCACTCTCGCGTGACCGGGAACTTCGGGTCATGGCCGTATCGGTCCACGGCGCGGATCTCGAAATCGTCTTCCAGCGTTGCGAACAGCTTGCGGTAGGTGCTGACGGGAAAGCCGTTGGCATGCGAAAAATGCAGGATGTCACGCATCTGGGATATCCGCCCTCAGTCCTGGGTGCCGGCGCGTTCGCGCGTGGCGCGCACCGGCTGCCCCCAGCGGTCGCCTTCGCCCTGGCGCGCCAGCGGAAACTCCGCCGGGGCGCAGGCATCCCATTCCGGATCGTTGATCTCGCCGAAGACCTGGCGCAGGCGATGCCCCCAGGTATCGCGGATCATGCGGAAGTAGGCGTTCTTCTCGTCGATATTGACGAAGCGGGTCACGCGCAGCGAATCGGCCTCGTAGACCAGCAGGTCCAGGGGCAGGCCCACCGAGATATTGGATTTCAGGGTGGAGTCCATCGAGATCAGCGCGCATTTGGCGGCTTGGCCAAGCGGCAGCGTGGGTTCCACCACGCGATCGATGATGGGCTTGCCGTACTTGGCCTCGCCGATCTGGAAATAGCAGTTCTCGGGCGTGGCTTCGACAAAATTCCCCGCCGCGTACACATGGAACAGGCGCACCCGCTCGCCACGGATCTGCCCGCCGAAGATCAGACTCACATTGAACTCGATGCCAGCCTCGCGCAGGGCGTGGGCATCGTGCTTGTGCACCTGGCGCACCGCGTCGCCAACGATGGCGGCCGCCTCGAACATATCGCGCGCGGTCCACAGGGAGCGCTTCTCGTCGCGGCCTTCTGCGAGTATCTGGCGCACCGCCTGGCTGATCGCCAGGTTGCCCGCCGTCAGCAGCACCATCACGCGGTCGCCCGGCTCCTCGAACACAGTCATCTTGCGCGCGGTCGAAATCGCGTCGACCCCGGCATTGGTGCGGGAATCGGAGAGGAACACCAGACCGGCATCCAGCCGCATGGCTACACAGTACGTCATGATCTCGTCTTGTTATGGTGCACGGCCCCGCCCGGCGCACTGCCCGGAGCCAGGCCGCATTCTAGCGCCGCCCCTGCGCGGCTGGAACACCGTATCACGCCCATTCCTGGTGCGCTTCGCACCACCTCGCTCACTGCAGCGGTGCAATGGCAATCTCGACCGCCAACTGCTCGCCGCTGCCGCCCTCGCGAATGCCTCTCACCGGCGCGGCCATGCGGTAATCACGCCCGACCGCAAGCCGGACATGACGCGTGTCGCTCAGGCAAGCGTGCGTCACGTCGATACTGCACCACAGCTCCCTGTCCACGTCCACACAGACATCGGCCCAGGCATGGCTGGCCAACTCGGAGGCCGCCGGGTCGTAGAAATAGCCGCTGACGTAGCGCGCCGGAATACCGAGGGCGCGGCAACATGCCACCATCACTTGCGCTTGATCCTGGCAAACCCCGCTGCCCAGCCCGAAGGCCTCGCTGGCTGACGTGCCCACATCCGTGCTGTCTGCCTTGTACCGCACCCGCTCGGCTATGCCACCGGCCAGAGCCAGCAGGGCCGGCACCTCGTGCCCCGCCGCCAGGTAGGGCGAGGCAAAACGTAACATTTCCGGATGCGCGGCGGTCAGCGGCGTGCTGCCCAGGTAGTAAAGCGGCGAGACACGCGCCTCGCCCGCCGGCGGCGCATCGCAGAAAAGCGGCACTTCTCCGCCGGCGGGCGGCGTCACTTCCACCACGCCGCCTGCCTCGATCACCAGCGTATGCGCAGGGCCCGCCACGGTAAAGCTGTGAACGATATTGCCAAAGCCGTCGCGGGCCTCGGACAGGTTGCCCGGCACCGATAGCTGCCAGCCTTGCACGGCCTGCAACGGGCCCGAACGCGGCGCGAGCCGCAGTT
>NZ_JBFTLX010000303.1:0-7756 GCF_056396665.1 Cupriavidus sp. 05T313
GTCGAGGTCGAGCACGGCGCAAGGGTAATGCTCATGGCATGTGCGAGCTTGACGAGTTGATGTTCCGCCAAGCGTTCCAGAAGCTTCTCGAATGCACGCGTTTGTGTGCCATTGGCGAGCGCCTCCGCCAGTCCTTCGGTGGTGCGCTGAGGAACAAGCGCGACTCGGCGCGGAGAGCACGTGGTACCTCTCAATGTCATGCGGCGGATGCTCTGCTAGCGGATCGATGTCTACAACGACCTCGCGCGTTGCGGAGCCCGGCGTTGCAGTGCCGAGTCGCATCGAAAAGGTCAAGACATAGCCGAGAGCGTGGAAACCGAGGACCAGCGGGCTAGGCTTATTGCCAGGGGAGTACGCCTTGCGCAGGGCCTTCTCTTCGGCCGGCCGATGGCGCATTCGTCCTTGCGCCGCTGGATGGGCGAGCGTGTGCACGGCGTGCCGATATCAAAAGCCGGATATGGAATTTTAAATGACTTTGCGGATTCCGCACCCTAATATGTTAAGGAAGCCCTCATCCCAGCCCGGAGAGGCTCATGCCCCCGGCTTCCCTCTCAATCCGCTCCGTCGATGTCTAACTATCTGGAAGGGTGAACCATGAGGAATGAAAGAGGCGGCCTGCGCAAGGATCTCGATGCATATCGGCTGCAGTGGCGCGTTCTGAGCTTCTATGAGCGCTTCGAGCAGATCGTTGCCCACATCCTGAGCGCAGTGGTTTCAGTGATCATTGTCGTATCGCTTTGGCAACTGATACGCGCGGTCGCCATGTTGCTTATGTCGGGCGCACTGAACCCGCTGGATCATGGGACGTTTCAATCGGTGTTCGGCATGGTCATGACACTGCTGATCGCAATGGAATTCAAGCATTCAATCACCAGGGTTATGGTGCGGCGCGACCACATTGTCCAAGTCAAGACCGTCATCCTCATTGCCCTGTTGGCGATAGCGCGCAAATTCATCATTCTCGACCCGGCCACGCCGCCCGCGCATATCGCCGCTCTTGCGGCTGCATTGGTTGCGCTTGGCATCGTTTACTGGCTGATGCGCCAGCGCGACGACCCGGTTGATGCCGCGATGGCTGAACAAGGCAAATCTGCGCCCATGAAGGCGGCGCATCAACGAGGCATCGAACGGGACGGCAACGATCAGGATGCGAATGCCTGAGCGACTCGTGGCCTTCTCGAAAGCGGACACCCGCGTCATGGTTCTGGTCAGCCTTCGCCAGCGATCCGCGGTCGCCATCTGCAACCACCGGCTGCAGCGCTTCGACGGCGACGAGGCGGTCACCTTCCAGTGGAAGGACTACAAACATGGGCCCGCAAGCCGGACCATGTCGCTCGCGGCCGACGAATTTCATCCGCCGCTTCCTGCTGCACGTCCTGCCCGACGGCTTCAAGCACATCCGCAGTTACGGCCTGCTGGCCAATCGCCACCGAGCAGCCAAGCTTGCCGCCTGCCGCCGGGTGGCCCCAGCGGACGACACCTCCAGCCTCATGGACGACTACCGTGAACGTTACCAGCGACTCACCGGCAGGTCGCTACACGATTGCCCCATCTGCGCCAAGGGTCACATGGTATGCATCGAAACGTTCCTGCCGGGTGCACTTCCGCGTGCGCCGCCCCCTCACCATGTTCACTGATCTGTTGGCATTGCCCTCGACCACGTGTCCATTATTCCTGCGGGCAACGCGCCCGGGCTTGCTCCATCCAGGTCTTTCTGCATGGAAATGTCTGAAAGCTGCCCGATTCATCTCGCGATGTCCACCCTTACACTGGCATCGCACGATCGCCATCGTCACTTCACCGCAGTCCCGTGGGCGGCTTACGCGTGTGGATCGCGCCGGATCATCGCGGCGACCTTTCAATGCCCATAGACGCTACCGCCCGTGGAGCGGTTTAGCACAAACGGTTTTTTGGCTACTGGTCGCGTGCTCTCCGCAGGGGCTGTTCATACGCAGCGGCCGCGACCGCTAACCAAGGAACCTCTGCTAAATGTGGTGGACCACATTTGGTGCCTGAATTGGGCACGCCGGGATCCATTGGTATGGACGCCCCCAACTCACAACCCAATCGCGTCAGAGATGCGATAGTGGAAGGGTTGCGTAACCTACTGTAAGAAGGAGGAGCGTTCGACATGAAGATCGCGACCGTTGGTATCGACTTGGCGAAAACTGTATTTCAGGTGCATGGTGTTAACGAGCATGGTAAGACCGTGTTGAGGAAGCAACTCAAGGGCGACCGGGTCGCCGCTTCTTTTGCCAACATGCCGCCGTGTCTGGTTGGCATCATTGGTTAGGCCAGATACTGGCCGAGGTGGGAGCGCTGCATCCCGGTGCCACCGCTGGTTTCCATGATCGTCGGCGCACTGCCAGCACCAACCTTATGCGCCAGCCGGATGCGGAGATTGCCCCCTACGATGCCCGTATGACCGCGGATCGCGCGGAGATCATGCTCTCGGGCCTGTCGACGGCGATGGCCGGTGCGGCGTGGCCCGACCGGGTCGGCCCGGTCTTCCTCGCCGGTGGCATGCACTACCGTCGGGTGATACGCGCGGCCGAGGAGCGGTGGGCGGATAAAGCCATGCTGCGCGGATAGGATGATGACCTGGGGCTGCGCATCAGCTCGCACATGCGCGCGAAACGTTTCATACATGACGCCGCGATACAGATCCATGGCGGGGCAGGGCGGTTGAGCTTCGTGGCCGAGCAGGCCATCAGCACCAATGGGCGAGCCGGCGACCGCGCGACGGTTGCGCGAGCGATTTCATCGAAGAGGCTGAGTTGCGTGGGGTGGGCCTGCATCGGAAGCACGGGGGTGATGGGATATACATCCAATCTACAGGGGCAGGCTCGAAGTCAAGGCCGGGCAGCCGGGAGCCGTCAAATGTCCCGTCCGGCGCGCTTGGCGTTGCGCGCCCCGACAAGCGAGGCCTTGCTGCGCGTTGCCAACTCGGGGATTGGCACCTGCATCATGTTTCGTGCGGCCTCGTGTATCGCGCTGGTGAGGCACTCACGTCTGCCAGCCACGTCAACATTCCCATGGTTCCGGATCAAGCGGGTCGCGTTGAAACGCCAAGCGGGAAGCCGTGCGGTGGCTCCGGCCTCGGGTGCCGCGCTGATGCCGACGGTGGCGTGCCACACGCGGTCCATTCCCAGCTGTACCGTATCGTAGTGAATCACCAGGACCGTCCCGGCAGCACTAAAAAAGCGCTCGAACTCAGTCGAAATCAGATCCTGCACGACGCCGCCGGGATCACCCACCGGCTCGTCGCCGTAGGCGAGGACGCCGAGCGCTGACGCGGGCGAGGCGGAAAAGGTGAGGGCGGCGCCGATCGCGGCGATGGTGCTAATGCGCTGCGTCAAGGGCAGTAGCTTCTCCGCATCAAAAATGAGCAATCGTCCAAGTTCGCCCTTGGGCGACCGCTTTCAGGAGTCGAACTGCCTCCCGGATGTCGAATAGTTGATGTGAGCCAATGACGGCTCGTGGCCGAACGCGGTCCTATCAAAGGGTTTTCGGCGTGCCCCGCCGACCCACCAGATCAACGAAATCAACGAAATATCACGGCCCGCAGATAGCTCGCGGTACGACTGTCCACGGCGAGCGCCACCGTCTCCGGCACGCCACTCACAACGATCCTCCCGCCGCTTTCTCCCGCACCCGGGCCGATGTCGAGGATCCAGTCGCTTTGCGCCGCGACACGCATGTCGTGCTCGACCAGCACCACAGTATTGCCGGCATCGATGAGCCCATGCAGATGCACCATCAGGCGATCGGTGTCGGCTGGATGCAGACCGGTCGTCGGCTCGTCGAGGATGTAGAGCGTATCCCCGCGTTGCGCACGCTGCAACTCGGTCGCAAGTTTGATGCGTTGCGCTTCGCCTCCGGAGAGCTCGGTGGCCGGCTGACCAAGCCGTAGATAGCCGAGGCCGATATCACGGAGCACAGTCAGTGAGCGCATCACCTGCGCCTCGTCGACGAAGAAGTCGCATGCCGTGTCCACGGTCATCGCCAGCACCTCGGCAATATTGCGCTCGCGCCAGCGAATCTCGAGCGTCTGCGGGTTGTAGCGGCTGCCCTGACAGGTCGAGCAGGGCGCGTAGACGCTGGGCAAAAACAGCAGCTCGACCATCACGAAGCCTTCGCCCTCGCACGTCGGACATCGCCCCTGCGCGACGTTGAACGAGAACCGGCCGGCGCTGTAGCGATGCTTGCGTGCAGCGGGAGTCGCGGCGAACAGCTTGCGCACAGCGTCGAACAACCCGCAATAGGTCGCGAGATTCGAGCGCGGCGTACGGCCAATCGGCTTCTGGTCGACGCGCACGAGACGTTTGATCTTGTCCATGCCGGCTGTGATCCGCCCGTCGGTCGTGACGGGCGGGGTGGCAAAGAGCGGGTCGACTTCGTCGTCTTCGGCAAGATCGGCTGCGCGCCCGAGATGTTCCGCCACAAGCTCCGTCAGCGCCTGGCTCACGAGGCTGGACTTGCCGGAGCCCGAGATGCCCGTTACCGTGGTCAGGCAACCCAGTGGAAAATCCGCAGCAAGATTGTGCAGATTGTTGCGCGTCACGTCTTCGAGCCGCAGCCAGCCGCGGGACTCGCGGCGCGGACGGGTCGCAGCCTCGCTCGCCTGCGCCTCTAACTCGCCTTGCGCAAACAGGTAGCGGCGTGTGCGCGAGTTTTCGACATCTGCAAGGCCGGCGGGTGGTCCGCTGTAGATCACACGTCCGCCCGCCTCGCCGGCATCCGGGCCCACGTCGACGAGCCAGTCGGCGCGCCGCATCACGCCAATGTCGTGCTCGACCACGAACAGGGAATTGCCCGCAGCCTTCAGGCGCTGCAACGCTTCGAGCAACGCATCGCCGTCCGCAGGATGCAGTCCGGCAGACGGCTCGTCGAGCACGTAAACAACGCCGAATAGTTGTGACGACAACTGCGTCGCGAGCCGCAGCCGTTGCAGTTCTCCGGAGGACAGCGTTGGCGTCGCACGGTCCAGCGCAAGATAGCCGAGACCGAGGTCGATCAAGGTTTTCAGACGTTCGAGCAGTTCGATCGCGAGCCGCTGCGCTGCCACACGCTTCTCGTCGGACAGGTTAGGCGTACGGCGCACGTCAGGCGCCCCCTGGTGAGCCTGTCCGCCGGCCGCGACACGTCTGGCGGTCGCCTTGCGCCGGCTGTTCCTGTCGAGAATCGCGCCGTCGGGAGATGTGCTGGAAGACGGCCACTGGCCGCGCGAGACGGGTTCGAGCAACGCAGCGAGCCGAGCGATGGGGAGTTGTGACAGCTCGCCGATATCCATACCGGCGAATGTCACCGAGAGTGCTTCCGCCTTCAGACGCTTACCGTGACACGACGGACATTCGCCGCCGATCATGAACTGCGACACGCGTTTCTTCATCAACGCGCTCTGCGTATTTGCGAAGGTATGTAACACGTACCGGCGCGCGCCGGTGAACGTGCCCTGGTAGCTGGGCTGTGCCTTGCGCCTGAGGGCGGCGCGCGTCTCCTTCGGCGTGAAGCCGGCATAGACCGGCACCGTTGGCTGTTCGTCGGTGAACAGAATCCAGTCGCGGTCTTTCTTCGGCAGATCGCGCCACGGCGTGTCGACGTCGTAACCGAGCGTGACGAGTATGTCGCGCAGATTCTGACCGTGCCAAGCGGGCGGCCATGCCGCGATCGCGCGCTCGCGAATCGTGAGCGAGTCGTCGGGCACCAGCGAGCGTTCGGTCACGCTATATACGCGGCCGAGCCCATGGCAGGTCGGGCAGGCGCCCTGTACCGTATTCGGCGAGAAGTCCTCCGCATACAGCATTGGCTGCTTCGGCGGGTAGCTGCCGGTTCGCGAGTACATCATCCGGACGAGGCTCGACAGCGTCGTCACGCTGCCCACTGACGAACGCGCGCTCGGCGTGCCACGCTGCTGCTGCAAGGCGACCGCCGGCGGCAGGCCTTCGATCGCATCGACGTCGGGCGCACCGACCTGCTCGATCAGCCGCCGCGCGTAGGGCGCGACCGACTCGAAGTAACGCCGCTGCGCTTCCGCGTACAGCGTGCCGAATGCGAGCGACGACTTGCCGGAACCGGACACGCCGGTAAACACCACCAACGCATCGCGGGGAATGTCGACGTCGACATTCTTCAGGTTGTGCTCCCGTGCGCCGCGAACCTGGACGAAGCCGCGTGGCGCGAGCGTGGGCGACTCAGGGTGATCAACAGAATGCTTGACAGTCGAGGACCGTGAGGGCTTGGTCATGGCAGCAGGGATAGGTGCGGGGGTGACGGCCTTAAACGTGGTCGCAAGCGGCGTGCCGCTGGGTCCCACCGTACGAGGCGAGCTTGCGATCAGACTCCTTACTCTACTGGATTTTCATGCGTAGGCTCTTGGGCCACGAAATGGTTCGCTGGTTATTTCGACCACGCTACCGTGAAGTTACTTCCTGCGATTGTGAATGTCAGTCTTCGTCCTGAGGTGGCTTGCCAGGAAGCGCCCAGATTCGCCGGCCCTCATCCACCGCGCGCTGCACCACGATGCGTGGCAGCACCGTGGCAAAACGCGTGGCCTCGACGAACTGCATGATGGTGCCGAGGATGCCGATCTCGAATTTTGGCTGCAGCGTGAGGTCTTCGATCTGCGTCGCGGCGTCCAGCACGCCGCGCAAGCCATGGCGTTTGGTGGGCAGCACCAGTTCCAGCCCGGGCAGCTTGGTGAGTTCCACCGCCGCCGGCAGTTCCGGGCCATGCTCGGCGCTGGTGACCAGCACAATTTCCTCGTCTGCTAAGTGGGTCGATTAGGTATCAATGAATCTGTGTAACGTGACTTAGCGTATCATTTTTTTTGCTGCGGCAGGCCTCGGAAAGCCTGGCCGATAACTGGGGAAAACCCTTATCTGTGGCGCGCGGTGAGGCCGTATGTGCCCACTAAGCACCGCCCTGCTCGACATCATTAGAAGTGATGAATGCGATCAAAAAATAATATTATAACTAATACCATATTCTCACTAAGCTCCTGCTCGATGTTGCATGAACCAGCGGATTCGCCCACCGGGTCCGGCGCGCAGAACGGAGTCAGGAATGAGAACAAACGATGCTGGCGGCATGACCGGCACGACACAGGAAACAGCGGCAGCGGGCGTTTGCCCCGCGCCGCGACACGCTTTCCCGTGCCGGCCCGCAATCCCCGCTAGCCAGATCGACCGCCCCGGTCCCGCCACGCGGGAGGACCGGTCATGAGCGACATGCGCAGCCTGCCGGCAGCAGCAGCGGCCGTCCACCTTGAATCCACTGCGGCCGGGCGCCAGCGTCACGTGGGCCGCGCGATGGAGCGGCTCGAGGACGCCGCGATCTAACAACTGACTCGAGAGCCCGTCGCGGGAAAACCGCACACCGGGTTCGGAGGCGGGGGACGGCGCTCGCCGTTTCCTAGCGCGTTCATTTCATCTTTTTGGGGTGGCTAGGATTCATGGGTCTGGAGATATATAGGCCGCTAGCGGCCGAAGGCACGGCGCGCACCATCACCCCGGGCATTTCGGCATTCATGCTCGTATTGTCGGTCTGGCTGGGGTTCGCGCTCTGGGCCGGATGGGACAGAGGCAGCGAATTACGCAGGATCCAGGCTGATGCCGACCGGCTTGCCCATACCCTCGGCCAGCACGTCGAGCGCACATTGATGGAGGCGGACCAACTGACCTCCCTGCTAGGCGGCGCCGTCATCGAACGGGGGCTGGATTTGCCGCTTGCCGAATGGACCCGCAACGGTCATCTC
>NZ_JBFTLX010000304.1:0-8674 GCF_056396665.1 Cupriavidus sp. 05T313
CCGCGGGGCACATCAGGGCTTGCGTGAGTACCGCCGAATCCATGCTGGGATCTCCCTGGGTAGCTGTCTCCCTGTTTGCACTCTGGACAGGTCATGCTTCCATGCTATGCGGGCCACCGGAAGCTAGCTTGACGGGGATCAAGCCGGGCGGCGGCTACCCGCCTATATTGAAGCGGCACAGGGGTCTGGCGCGCAACGCTGCGGATGCTTCATGCCGGCAGCCGCTGCGCCGGCGACGGGAGAGCGGCAATGCGGATGAAACGTTCCGATGAGGGCTTGGGCAGCGGCGCCGCGCGTTTGCGCGGCCTCGCGGTTTGCCTTGCGGCCATCCTTTGCGCGGGCTGCGCGGCAGGATCCGAATGGTGGCGGCCGCCCAAGCCCAGGGCCGGCGCCATGGTCCCTGCCGCCCCCRGCGTTATCCGGGATGCCGCTGGGGGCGACAAGATCCGCATCACGACATTTGATCTGGCGCAAGCCGCTGGCCCGGCGTCATTGCATCATTGAGTGGACTCGCCTCGACGCGCACCGGGAGTGCACCATGTCCGAATTGACCAAAGAGCAACTCTCCAGCCTGGTTGCCTTGCTGGACGGCATCGAGCAAAGGATCCGCGGCCAGATGGATGCGGTGGCCGTGACCCGCACTGTGTCCGCGGGCGCCGAGCCGGGCGGCAACGCCGAACTTGCCGGGCAGACCGCTGGGGAGCGCATGGACGATGCGATGACCGAGCACTACCGCATGGAACTGGCCGACATTGCAGCGGCGCGGGCGCGCATCGGCAAGCTGCGCTACGGCGCGTGCCAGGACTGCGGCGAGCCCATTCCCTTTCCGCGCCTGCAAGCGTACCCCACCGCCAGGCGCTGCACGCCATGCCAGCGCAAGCAGGAGCACATGTTCGGGGCGCCGGGCGGCAGGCGATGAACCTCGCCGGTTTTTCCCGCGTCCGGACCCGCCAAGGGGTGTCCGCAAGGTGAGTCCGCAATACAGCCGCTGCAATGGCGGCGGCGAAATAGTGGCTTGCTCGCTCCGATTCTGGCAGGTAGATCACACCAATGGCGCGCTGTAGCAAGGGCGCGCGCACTTCGGCCGCGCTAGAAGGGTTCGGCGATCACGACGGCTTGCGCATTCTGCTCGCCAAAGGAGCCGGCCATGGCGGGGCGGACCGGTCATGGCGCATTGGCCGCGGATGGCTCCGTCAGCAAAAGGCGGAGTTCCACGCCGTCGCTGGCCGGCCGGTCGCCGCGCAGAACGTGGATGCCGCTGCTTTCGGCGAGCCGGAGCATCGCCGTATTGGTCGCCAGCGTGGTCCCGACCAGTTCCCGCGTGCCGTGTGCGCGGCAATAGGCAATGGTGCGCCGTGCCATGTCACCGTTTCCTCAAGCGCTTTGGGATAGGGGCGGATGGCAAGGCGGGCGGCCCCAGGCTGCATGGCGGGGGCCACGCCGATTCGCGCGTCCAGCGCCAGCACGCCGGCGCCATCGGCCAGCAGCGGATTGATATCGAGCTCAACGATTTCCGGCAGGTCGCACAGCAGTTGCGACAGTTGCATCAGGACCTGGTACAGGGCGTCGTGCCGGATTGGCGGCTGGTCCCGGTAGCCGTCGAGCAGCTTCGCAATCCGCGTGCGGCTGACAAGATCTTTCGCCAGGCTGACGTTCAGCGGCGGCAGGGCGATGGCGCGGTCGGCGATGCGCTCCGCGGCGGTGCCGCCGTGGCCGAACAGCACCACCGGGCCGAACACCGGATCGGTGGTGGCGCCCACGATCAGTTCGAACGCGCCTGGCCGGCTGATCATACGCTGCACGGTGAAGCCATCGAGCCGGGCCCGGGGTTGTTCGCCGCGAATGCGGGCCTGCATGCGCTCCAGGGCCTGCCGCAGCTGGCCAGCCGACTGCAGGTTCAGCGCCACGCCGCCCACATCCGATTTATGCGTAATATCCCGCGACAGGATTTTCACGGCAACCGGAAAGCCGAGGGCTTCGGCGGCGGCGACGGCGGTGTCGATATCGCCGGCGGTCCGGGTCTCCACTACGGGGATGCCATAGGCTGCGAGGACGGTGCGGGCCTCGGGCTCTGTCAGCATCGGCCGGTCTGCGGCTAGCGCATCGCGGATGCACTGGCGCGCGCGTTCGGTGTCAGGCGCGGGGCCGGCCGGCACCGATGGCGGCGTCTCCATCAGGAGTTCCTGGTTATGGCGATAGGCCACGGCCTGCAGGAAGCCGCGCACCGCCTGCTCTGGCGTGTCGTAGGTGGGGAGCCCGGCGTGCCGGCAGATCTGGCGCGCGTGCGCCACCGAGTCGCCACCAAGCCAGCTCGCAAATACGGGGCGCGATGCTGTCAACGGCTTGCTTGTCAGGGCGATGGCGATATCGCTGCTGAGCACGATCGCCGTGGGCGCGTGGATGATCAGGATGGCATCGCCGCCAGGGTCCGCCGCAAGCAGCTGCAGGGTTTCCGCATAGCGTTCGACGGGAGCATCCCCGACGATGTCGACGGGATTGCCGTGCGACCAGGTCGGCGGCAGCACCTTGTCCAGCTGCTTGAGCGTGCCGTTCTCCAGCGTGGCCAGCCGACCGCCGCCGAGGATCAAGGCATCGGTAGCCATGACGCCCGCGCCGCCGCCGTTGGTCATGATCGCCAGGCGATCGCCGGCCAGCGGCCGCGCACGCGCAAGCGTCTCCACCGCATCGAACATTTCCTCGGTGGAATACACGCGCAGCATGCCGGCGCGGCGTATCGCCGCGTCATAGATATCGTCGGCGCCCGCCAGCGCGCCCGTGTGCGACGTAGCCGCTTTCGCGCCTTCGGGAACCCGCCCGGCCTTGATGATCAGCACGGGCTTGTTGCGCGCGGCCGCGCGCGCGGCGGACATGAACTTGCGGCCGGACCTGACCGCTTCCACGTAGAGCAGGATCGCCTGCGTGTCCGGTTCGCTGCCGAGGTAGTCGAGTACGTCCGCCAGGTCGACGTCGGCGCTGTCGCCCAGCGAGACGAAGTGCGAAAAACCGATCTGGCGCGATCGCGCCCAGTCGAGCACCGCCGTGGTCAGCGCGCCGGATTGCGAGACGAAGGCCAGCTTGCCGGGCAGGGCGGGCGCATGTGCAAAGCTGGCGTTCAACCCCAGCCCCGGCACCATCAGGCCCACGCAGTTGGGACCGAGGATGCGCAGCAGGTGCGGCCTGGCGGCGCCGAGCATCGCCTGTTGCAGCGTCTCCCCGCTGGATCCGGCCGCACGCGCCAGTCCAGCGGTCAGGACCACGGCGGCCAGGGTGCCGCGTCCGGCGAGTTCGGCGATCAGGCCCGGCACCGTATCGGGCGGCGTGCAGATCACGGCCAGATCGGGCACATCGGGCAGCGCGGCGAGGCGGTGGTAGCAGGGCTGGCCGTTCAGTTCCCGGTACTTCGGGTTCACCGCGTAAATCGGGCCGGCAAAGCCGCCGGCACAGAGGTTGGCCAACACGGTGGCGCCTACGCTGTGCGGGCGCCCGGACGCGCCGATCACGGCGACCGAGCGCGGACGGAACAGGTGTTCCAGGTTGCGGATGCTCATCGTGGTCGGGGCGGTTGGGGTGCATCCGTGCTTGCGCGGGCACGGGAGGGCGCCAGATCGGAATTCAGCCGTGCGCCTGGCCGGTGTTGACCGGAGTATCCGCCAGCCCCGGCGCCAGCACTTGATCCAGCGCAAGCCGCTTGTCCGGGGGCATCGTTCACGCTGGCACCCGCAATTTCCGGTCCCCCCTTATCCGCGGCGCGCTGAGCGCCACCATCCGCGCGCGCCCGGCCCGCACGATGTCMCAGGCCGCGCAGTGCTCTTCCGCCCCGTCGTCCAAGCGGCGGCTGGTCAGTTCACGCAATGCCATGATCCACCCGGGCGTGCCGGCGCGGGTGCGCTATACCGCAAAGCGAAAATGACCGCTGTGCAGCACAATATTGTGTGCCGCGGTCATTTCGAACAGTTGCCGGGCCACCCCTTCGATATCGTCGCGGTGTCCTTCGAAGGCCTGGATCAGGTCCTCCGGCCGGTGCGAGCGCGCACCGAAGTGGTCTTCCAGCGCCTCGGCCGTGATCGCGTAGCTGGCTGGCGTGCCGTTCACGCTGACAGGGCATTCCAGAGAGAGAGCGGCCGGGCAATAAGAGGGGCGGGCTTTGGGGAAAATGATCTGTTTGATGGTCATGGATGGCCCCCCGGGGCGAGAGCAAAGAAAACGACGGAAACGGCGAAAGCGGCGAGCCCGCCCGTGAGCCCGCCGCATCGACTCTCTGCAGTCTAGGCATTGCGGTTGCAGCCGCAAGCCGAACCACGCATATTCCTGACGGACGTCAAGCCGGCACAAGGCGGCACGCGTGGTGCGCGGCCTGCGCGAAAGCGTGCAGGCGATGCCGCTGCGTCTGCACGGGGAGGTGCCAGGCTCGGTGGCCGGGTTGCTGAAGATTCCTGGCATTGGGCCCAGGCGGGCGCGCACGCTGCCGCACGAGCTGGATATCGGGGGCCGCGCGCCTTGCCAGGTTTCCGGATCCGGCCTAGATCCGGTCCAGCGCGTCAAGATCCAGCAGTGTCACGCGCTTGCCTTTTACATCGATGAAGCCGTCGCGCTGGAAGCGCGACAAGGTGCGGCTGACGGTCTCGAGCTTCATGCCCAGGTAGCTGCCGATTTCTTCGCGCGTCATGCGCAGGGTGAGTTCGCTGCGGGAGTAGCCGCGCGCATGCTGGCGCGCCGAGATATTGAGCAGGAATGCCGCCACGCGCTGGTCGGCGCAAAGGCTGGCGAGCAGCAGCATGACACCTGATTCACGCACGATTTCGCTGCTTAGCATCCGGTGCACGTGCTGTTGCAGGGAGCGCATTTCCCGGCAGAGCGCTTCGAGCAGGTGGAAGGGGATCACGCATACGGCGCTGTCTTCCAGGGCAATGGCGTCGCAGGCGTGGTGCTCGGTGCAGATGCCATCGAGCCCAAGCGTCTCGCCAGTGAGGAAGAAGCCGCTCACCTGTTCGCAGCCGTTCTGGTGCGAGACCACCGTCTTGAACGATCCGGAGCGCAGGGCGTAGATGCTCTGGAACGCGTCGCCGGCGCGGTAAAGCGCCTCGCCGCGCCGGACCATGCGCCAGTTATGGATTGTGGTATCGAGCCTGGAGCGATCCGCATCGTTCAGGTTGCCGCCCATGCAGATGGCGCGCATTGCGCAGCTTGAGCAGTTTGCCCTGTGGGCCACGCCGGCAGGTGGCGCACTATCCCCGTGCGGGGACGCGAGGACCTCGGCGTCGAGGAATCCTATGTGCGCGTCTGACGGTGCTTCCCGCTGCAGATACTCTGACATGGCAGTTTCCTTTGTCTTCTGGCCCCCGCCGGTTCGGCTGGCCACGGTTGTGGTGCGCTCTTGCTGTCGGCGCCGGCGCTGCGTCTTGCCGGCGTAAAGGACGGCGCGGGCTATGCCGTGGCGTCTTCCGGTTCTGTTGTTCTCGCGGCTCTTTYGTCCGCCGCGAGGCGGAGCAGCGCGCTACGCAGCGCGTCGAACTCCATGGTCTTGTCGAAAAAGAGCGATGCGCCCGCCTGCAGGTAGGCGCTGCGCATCGGCGGCACCGAGCAGTTGCTCAGGACTACCACCGTTGCATGGCGGCGCATCCGCTTCAGTTCCTCCAGCACTTTCAGCCAGGATCCTCCGTACCGGCCCAGGCTGAGAATGACGACGTCGGGCAGGAGGATCTGGGCTGCCAGCAGCGCCGCACGCGGATCCCGGGCCAAGGCGAGCAACTCCAGCTCCCTGATCGATCGCAGCATCCTGGTCTGCCGCGAGCCGATGAGGGTGGAGTCCTCAAGCAACAGCACGGTCAGGGGGGCAGGACGGGCGGGCAGGTTCATGTGTCCGAGTATGGTGAACGGCGGGGCAGCCGGAAAGAAGGGACGGCTGAGAGTGTCGTCCGGAAAGAGAAGGCCCTTGTCAGGGAAACCTGACAAGGGCCTTCAGCTATCTGGCCGATAGCGCCAGCCACTTCGGCCTCGCAGAATGGCGAGCGCATCCCGGTCAGCGTGTGCATTTCGCACAAATCGGCTACCTTTACAGCAGAGTCTGCGGCGATCCCCGCGGGGCTCGCTGACCCTCCGGGAGCCTCCGGGAGCATTTCGCGACCAGCCATGGCGACTAATCAGCCTCCACCACCGGACCCGCCTTCCCCTAAGACATCGCTGTACGCCACGCTTGGCGAGTTGGTGGCAGCCGGCGCGATGCTTTTGCTGTTCATGCTGCTGGTGCTCTGGTTCGTCTCCGCGCTCGCTCCCGAGGCAAGCGGCCTTGCCGCGCCCATGCTTGGTGCCTGGGGCCTGGCGGTGGCTGTCATGCTGGCCTTGCTGCTGGTACGCCTGCGGCGGCTGCGGCGCGCCGCGCAAGAGAACCTGGCGCGTACCCAGGGAAGCGAAGCCCGGCTGGCAGGGATCATCCGTTCGTCGATGGAGGCCATCATCACGGTGGACGAAGGGCAGCACATCGTGCTGTTCAACCCCACGGCGGAGCGTCTTTTCGGTTGCAAAGCCGCAGCGGYGATCGGCAAGCCGCTTGGGKATTTCATGCCGGCGCGTTTCCGTGTATCGCATGAGGCGCACGTGCGCCGCTTCGGCGTGACGGGGGTCACGGAACGGCAGATGGGCCAGCAGCGTGTGCTGCATGCGTTGCGCCAGGACGGAACGGAGTTCCCGATCGAAGCATCGATCTCCCAGACCCAGGACGGTGGCGGCAAGCTGTTTACCGTCATCCTGCGGGACACCACGGAGCGGGTGAGGGCGGAGGCGGCCTTGCGGCGCTCGCGGGAAGAGCTTCAGCAGTTGTCCGACCGGGTCCAGGCGTCGCGGGAAGACGAGCGGCGCCGCATTGCCCGCGAACTGCACGACGACCTCGGCCAGCGGCTGAGCGCGCTGAAGATGGACCTGGCGATCCTTGCAAGTGATCTCAAGGACGCGGGAACGCCTCCTGACCTGCTGGACCAGGCCGCCGCCATGCACCTTGTGATTGACGAGACCGTGGCTTCGGTGCGGCGCATCGCGGCCGACCTGCGCCCGGCATTGCTGGACGAGCTTGGCCTGATCCCGGCGATCGAATGGCTGGCGAAGGAGTTCTCCGCGCGCTATGGCATCACCGTCATCACCCACGCCGCGGAGGAGGAAGACGTTGGCGAGCGCGCGGCCACCGCGGTATTCCGTATCGTGCAGGAGGCGCTCAGCAATGTCGTGCAGCATGCCCACGCCGACCGGGTCGATATCGAACTGGTTCGCCAGGACGACCACTACGAACTGACAGTGCGGGACAATGGCCGCGGCAATGCCGCCACGCCGCCAGCCGGCGGCGAGCGCGTATCGCTGGGGCTGGTCGGGATCCGGGAGCGCGCACGGCTGCTTCGCGGCACAGTGGCGACCAGGCAGGCACCAGGCGGTGGTTTCTGCCTGACCGTACGCTTCCCGCTTGGCCTGACCTCGAGCGTGGAGGCAAGCACATGATTCCCGTGATGATCGCCGACGACCACGCCGTGGTACGCGACGGCCTGCGCCATATCCTGAGCCGCGCAGGCGGCTTCGAGGTGGTGGCCGAGGCGGTGGATGGCAACGCCGTGCTCCAGATGGCGCGCGACTGCAAGCCCCGCGTCATCCTGCTCGACCTCTCCATGCCCGGCCGCAGCGGGCTGGAACTGATCAGGCAGTTGCGCGTGGAGCAGCCCGAGTTGCGTATCCTGGTACTAACCATGCATGCCGAGGAGCAATACGTGGTGCGCGCGTTCCGGGCGGGGGCGGCGGGCTATCTGACCAAGGAAAGCGCGGCCACGGAACTGGTCAGCGCCATCGGCAAGGTCGCGGCCGGTGGCATCTACGTGAGCCCCGCGATGGCCGAGAAACTGGCCAACAGCCTGCAGGACGAGCACCGCGAGGATCCCCACCTGCGCCTGTCGGACCGCGAAATGGAGGTCTACCGCCGCCTTGTACTGGGCGAGCCGCTTACGGAGATCGCCGCCGGGCTCTGCGTCAGCGCCAAGACGGTGAGCACCTACAAGATGCGACTGATGGAGAAGCTGAAGTTGCCCAGCGAGGCGGCGCTGGTGCGCTACGCGATCCACCATCGCCTGTTCGACGAAGGGGATATCTAGCGCCTGGCACCCAGGACGCCGCGCTTGATCTGGAACAAGGTGCGATATGGGCGCTGTGCCACCATGAAGTAAGGGCCCGATCCCGATTTGGGCTCTTCACTGCAAGGAGGCGACAATGAGCAACGTGCGAATTTACGACCCGCTATCGATCGAACCGGTGGGTGACATGCTGCAAGGCATGTTGCGCGCTTTTCGCGGCAGCAATGAAGGCGGGTTCTCGTTCAAGGTCGATGTGACCGAGTCCGACAAGGACTACAAACTGGTCGCGGAAATTCCCGGCGCAAGGAAGGAAGATATTGAAGTATCCGTCGATCGCGGCACGGTGATGATCTCGGCCAAGGTGGAAAAGTCTTCCGAACAGAAGGACGGCGAGCGCGTGATCCGGCGCGAGCGCTACAGCGGGTCGATGCAACGCGCCTTTACGCTCGACAGCACGGTGGACGAGAGCAAGGTCGATGCCAGCTACGAGAACGGCGTGCTCCGGGTGGTACTGCCCAAAAAGGAGGCCTCGCCGCAGCAGCGCGTGACCATCCGCTGATATCGCCGTCTTC
>NZ_JBFTLX010000305.1:0-7625 GCF_056396665.1 Cupriavidus sp. 05T313
AACATGCGCAGCAGATCCGGCACGTCCAGTCCGGCGCGCTGATCGCCCGACACGTCCAGTACGACCTGGCCCTGGTGCAGCATCACCGTGCGCTGCCCGTAGTCCAGCGCCTGGCGCATGCTGTGCGTGACCATCATGGTGGTGAGCTTGGCTTCCTCCACGATCTTGGCGGTCAGCTCCAGCACGAAGGCCGCCGTCTTCGGGTCGAGCGCGGCGGTGTGCTCGTCCAGCAGCAGGATGCGCGAGGGCTGGAGCGAAGCCATCAGCAGGCTCACGGCCTGGCGCTGGCCGCCCGAGAGCAGGCCGATACGGTCCGTCAGGCGATTTTCCAGGCCCAGGTTGAGCAGGCGCAGCTTGTCGCGGAACAGCTCGCGCGAGGGCTTGTTCAGCGCCGCGCGGAAGCCGCGCCGGCTGCCGCGCGCCATGGCCAGCGCCATGTTCTCCTCGATGGTCAGCGCTTCGCAGGTGCCCGCCATCGGGTCCTGGAACACGCGTGCCACCAGCGGGGCACGGTCCCAGGCCGGCTTGCGCGTGACATCGATATCATCGATGGTGATGCGGCCCGAATCGACCATCTGGTCGCCGCTGATGGCGTTGAGGAAGGTCGACTTGCCCGCGCCATTGGAACCGATCACGGCAACGAACTGGCCGGTCGGGATATCCAGGCTGAGGCCGCGCAGCGCGCGCGTCTCGATCGGGGTGCCGGGATTGAAGGTGAGTTTCAGGTCTTGTGCGCGCAGCATCTCAGGCACCTCCGTTCTTGCGGCCGAACAGCTTCTTGCGGGTTCCCGGCAACACCAGGGCGCCGGTCACCAGTACCGCCGTGACCAGGTTCAGGTCTTGCGCCTTGAGGCCGATGAACTCGCTGTTGAGCGCCAGCGCGATGAAGAAGCGGTAGAGGATGGCGCCCAGCACCACGGCCAGCGTGGTGTACACCAGCCGGCGCGCCGGCAGGATGCTCTCGCCGATGATCACCGCGGCCAGGCCGATCACGATGGTGCCGATGCCCATGGAGATGTCGGAACCGCCCTGGGTCTGCGCGAACAGCGCGCCCGCGAGTGCCACCAGGCCATTGGACAGCGCCATGCCGGCCAGCGTGGCGCGGCCGGTGGCGATGCCCTGGGACCGCGCCATGCGCGGGTTGGCGCCGGTGGCGCGCATGGCCAGGCCGAGCTGCGAGGAGAAGAACCAGTCCAGGCCGAGCTTGGCCACCACCACCACGATCAGCAGCAAGGCCGGGCGCAGCATGTAGTCCGGCAGCCAGTCAGGTTGCAGGATGGTGAAAATGGTGGACTCGGTGATCAGCGGCACGTTGGGCTTGCCCATGATGCGCAGGTTGACCGAGTACAGCGCGATCATCATCAGGATACTGGCGAGCAGGTCCATGATCTTGAGGCGTACATTGAGCCAGCCGGTGATGAAGCCGGCAAAGGCGCCCGCCACGATCGCCAGCCCTGTGGCGATGAAGGGATCCTGGCCGGAAGCGATCAGCGTGGCCGCCACGGCGCCGCCCAGCGGGAAGCTGCCGTCGACGGTCAGATCGGGAAAATTGAGGATGCGGAAGGAGATCAGCACCCCCAGGGCGACGAGGCTGAAGATCAGGCCGATCTCCAGGGCGCCCAGAAGGGAAAAGAGGGACATGGGGAAATCCAGTTGCTATTTCCGGCACGGGAGGCCGGATCAGGAACGCCTGGCGCGCTGCCCGGGTCGGGCGACGCGGTACGGGCGTTCCGGGGGCGGGCCCGGATAGAGCCACCTGCGCGCGAACGCGCAGGGTCAGCGTGCCGTGATTACTTGATGACGGTCTTCGCTTCCTTGACCAGTTCGGGCGACAGCGTCACGCCTTGCTTCTCGGCCGCGCCGGTGTTCACGAACAGCTCCAGCTTGTCGCTGGTTTCCGAAGCGATCGCGCCGGGCTTCTCGCCCTTCAGGATACGCACCACCACCTTGCCGGTCTGATGGCCGAGGTCGCCGTAGTTGATGCCCAGCGCGGCAATGGCGCCACGCTTGACGCTGTCGGTATCGGCAGCCACCAGCGGGATCTTCGACTCGTTGGCGACCTTGACCAGGGCTTCGTACGCCGACACCACGTTGTTGTCGGTGTTGGTGTAGATCACATCGACCTTGCCGATCAGGCTCTTGGCGGCGGCGCCGATGTCGACCGTGCGCGGCGCGGCGGCTTCCTTCAGCGTCAGGCCTTCCTTGGCCAGCATCGCCTTCAGTTCCTTGACCACCACCACCGAGTTGGCTTCACCGGGGTTGTAGACCATGCCAACCGTCTTGGCCTTGGGCACCACGCGCTTGATCAGGGCAACCTGGCGGTCCAGCGGCAGCTTGTCCGACACGCCGGTCACATTGGTGCCCGATGCGCCCCAGCCCTTGACCAGCTGGGCGGCAACCGGGTCGGTCACGCCGGAGTACACCACCGGCACCGACTTGGTGGCGGCCACCACGGCCTGTGCCGACGGCGTGGCGATGGCGACGATCACATTGGGCTGGTCGCCGACGAACTTGCGCGCGATCTGCGCGGCGGTGCCGGTATTGCCCTGTGCGCTCTGGTATTCCCACTTCAGGTTCTTGTCGGCATCGTAGCCAGCGCTCTTCAGTTCGTCGCGCACGCCATCACGGATGGCGTCCAGCGCGGGATGGTCGACGATCGACAGCACCTTGACGGTCTGGGCCTGCACGGCGCCGCCATACAGCAGCGCGAGGGCCACGGCGCTGCCCAGGATGGTCTTGGTCGATGTCTTGAGACACTTCATGGTATGGATCTCCCCCGGAGTGGGTTCTGGGTAATCAGCCGCTCTTGGTTTTCGATGGGTTTGGTCCGCAGTCCTGCCCGGTGGCGCGTGGCGCCGGCCGGCCGGTCCGTTGCGGGAACGACACACCAGGCGGCAGGCAGGCGGTCGCTGGGGCGCAGCGGATACGACGGCGATAAGCCTGCGAGGATACCATTTTCGAGACGCGATTTGCCCTGTTTTGCCCTGTTCTAGTGCGGCACTAGGGGAAAACGGCAGGACCGGAGCGCGCTGAGGGCGGCTCCGGTTGGCGCGCCGGCATCGGTGCGCGGAACGCGGGAAGTCTACTGGGCGGGGTTGTGAATCTCGGCGTGGATGTGGGCGATGGCTGCGGTTGCCGCTTCGGGCAGGGGCACCTGCCAGGCGTCGATGTTCTCGCGCAGTTGCTCCACCGAAGTGGCCCCGACGATCGTGCTCGCCGCGAACCAGCGCGAGTAGGCCCAGGCCAGCGCCAGCGTCGCCGGCGAGATGCCGTGCTCGCGCGCCAGCGCCACATAGCGGGCGGCGGCGGCCAGGCTTTCCTGGCGCAGGTAGCGCGGGCTCCAGTCGGGCGGGAAGCGCGTGAGCCGCCCTTTGGCCTGCGTGTCGAACACGGGATGCGCGAGATCGCCGCCCAGGTATTTCCCGGTGAGCTGCCCAAAGGCCAGCGGGCTATAGACCAGCAGGCTGACGTCGGTACGGAAGCAGGCCTCGTCCAGGCCCTGCTCGTAGCTGCGGTTGAGCAGGTTGTATGGGTTCTGGACCGTGGCGATGCGCGGCAGGCCGTGCAGCTCTGCCTGCTTGACGAATTCGGCCACGCCCCACGGCGTTTCGTTGGACACGCCGACGTAGCGGATCTTGCCCGCGCGTACCAGTTCGCCCATGGCTTCAAGCTGCGCCTGGACCGAGGCGCACTCGCGCTCGTTTTCCGGATTGAACTGCTTCTGCCCGAAGATGGGCGCGTTGCGAGCCGGCCAGTGGATCTGGTACAGGTCGATGTAATCGGTTTGCAGGCGCGCCAGCGAGGCGTCCACCGCCGCGCGGATGCTGTCCGGCGTCAGGTCGCTGCCGTTGCGGATCCACGGCATGCGCGCCGGGCCGGCGACTTTGGTCGCCAGCACGATACGGTCGCGCTGCTGGCGCTTGAGCCAGCTGCCGACGATGCGCTCGGTGCTGCCATACGTTTCGGCGCGCGGCTTGACCGGGTACATCTCGGCGGTGTCGATAAAGTTGATGCCGCGCGACACGGCGTAGTCGAGCTGGCTATGGCCTTCGGCTTCGGTGTTCTGCTCGCCGAAGGTCATGGTGCCGAGGCAGATGCGCGAGACCTGCAGGTCGCTGCGGCCCAGACGAATGGTTTCCATTGGCTATCCTTGTTAGGCGTTGACGCCCGGTATGGGGAGGGCGGCTGTGGTATCACCGGCTGCCAGCACCCTGGCAACCCCAATCGAAGCGCGCCTCAGGCGCGCAGGGCGGCGGCACATTCCTTGACCAGCACCGGTCCGCGGTAGATCAACCCGCTGTACACCTGTACCAGTTGCGCGCCGGCCGCAATCTTGGCTTGCGCGTCGGCGCCGCTGAAGATACCGCCCACGCCCACGATGGGCACCGCATCCCCAACCACCTCGCGCAGGCCCTTGACGACGCGCGTGGACGACTCGAACACCGGCCGGCCCGACAGGCCGCCGGCTTCCTCGCCGTGCGGCAGCCCCTTGACCGCGTCGCGCGCGATGGTGGTGTTGGTGGCAATCACGCCATCGATGCGGTGGCGCACCAGCGCATCGCCGATATTGCGGATCTGGTCGGCGTCGAGGTCGGGCGCGATCTTGAGCGCGAGCGGCACGTAGCGCTTGTGCTGGTCGGCCAGGCGCTGCTGCGCGTCCTTGAGCGTCGAGAGCAGGCTGTCGAGTTCACTCGCGCCCTGCAACTGGCGCAGGTTCTTGGTGTTGGGCGACGAGATATTGACGGTGACGTAGCTGGCGTGCGGGTAGACCCGTTCCAGGCAGTGCAGATAGTCATCCACCGCGCGCTCGATCGGCGTATCGGCGTTCTTGCCGATGTTCAGGCCCAGTACGCCGCCCTCGGCCTTCCAGCGCGACGCCTTGACGTTGGCGATAAACGCATCCACACCGCCATTGTTGAAGCCCATGCGGTTGATCAGCGCATCGGCCTGCGGCAGGCGGAACATGCGCGGGCGGGGGTTGCCCGCTTGCGCGCGCGGCGTCACGGTACCCACTTCGATAAAGCCGAAGCCGAACGCCGCCAGCCCGTCGATATAGGCGCCATCCTTGTCGAGCCCGGCGGCCAGGCCCACCGGATTGGGAAACCGCACGCCCATCACCGTGCGCGGGTCATCGGCGATGGTGTTGCCGATGCAGCCCGCCAGCCCCAGACGCTTGGCGCGCAGCAGGTTGTTGAGGGTGAAATGGTGGGCGTCCTCCGCATCCATCGAAAACAGGGCGGGGCGAAACAGGGGATAGAGCGCGTTCAGCACAGGGAATCAGCTTGGAAGTCGGGACCAGGACGGCATTGTAGCGGTTGGGCCGGAAGCGGTACTGCCGCGCAGGCGCGACCCGGCTCCAGCTGCCCCCCCGGATACCGGCCATCAAGTCTCCGGCGCTTCCTCGCCGGGCTGCGGCGGAACGATCGGGATGGCAGTGGGAGAGGCAACCGCGACCGCTTCCTGTGGCGAATCGAAGGGGCGCCACTGGTTGGCGGTCAGCACCTGCAGCGGCTGGTAGCGCGCCTTATAGGCCATCTTGCGGCTATCGGCGATCCAGTAGCCCAGGTACAGGTGCGGCAGGCCGAGTTCGCGGGCCTGCTGGATCTGCCACAGGATGTTGTAGGTGCCATAGCTGGCTTTGACTTCCAGCGGGTCGTAGAAGGTATAGACCGAGGACAGCCCGTCGTCGAGCACGTCGATCATGCTGACCATGCGCAGGCGGCCGGCCTCCGGCGAGCCCGGCGGTTCGCGGAATTCGACCAGGCGCGAGTTGACCCGGCTTTGCAGCAGGAACTGCTCATACTGGTCCCGGCTGTCCTGGTCCATGCCCCCACCGGCATGGCGCATCGACTGGTACAGGAGATAGAGCGAATAATGCTCTTCGACATAAGTCAGCGGCGCCACCAGGGCCTGCAGGCTCTCGTGCTGCCGCCAGGCCCGGCGCTGGCTGCGGTCGGGGCGAAACTGGTCCACCACCACGCGGCATGGCGTGCAGGCGCGGCATTCATCGCAATAGGGGCGGTAGGTAAAGATGCCGCTGCGCCGGAACCCGGCGCGGACCAGCCGCGAGTAGACGTCGGCATTGATCAGGTGSGCGGGCGTGGCCACCTGCGAGCGCGCCATGCGGCCATCGAGGTAGCTGCAAGCGTAGGGCGCCGTAGCGTAGAACTGCAGCGCGGAAAGGGGGAGTTCCTTTAGCTTGCTCATGTGTCTGCAACGGCCAGGGATGAAACAGCAACGCAGGTAAGCCGATGGCGCCGTGACCGGACGCTGCGCAGTGTGGCCGGAGGGGCGGGCCCTATGCCCGATCCTGAATCCGGGTCCATCTCTGCAGCACCGTCTTGTCGAAGCGCCACGGGTTGATATCCGGCTGGCGGGTGGCGATGCGGATATGGGCCGCGAACTCAGCACGCGGAATCGGACTCGCCCCGAGCGAAGCCAGATGATCGGTTTCCTGCTGGCAGTCTATCATCGCCACGTCGTGGTTGCCGAGGAACGCGCACAGCGCGGCCAGGGCAATCTTGGAAGCGTCCGTGCGCCGCGCGAACATCGATTCGCCATAGAACATGCGCCCGAGCGCCACGCCATACAGCCCGCCCGCGCGCTCGCCGCGGTACCAGCTCTCCACGCAATGCRCCAGGCCGTTACGGTGCAGCGCACCATAAGCGGCAATGATGTCTTCGGTGATCCATGTGCCATGCTGGCCCTCCCGCGGGGTCAGCGCGCAAGCCTGCATCACGGCGATAAAGTCGTCGTCGACGCGGATTTCCCAGTCGGGGTCGCGCAGCACGCGCTTGAGGGTCTTGCGGAAGGTGGCGGAAACCCGCAGCGCCTGTGGCGCCAGCACCATGCGCGGATCGGTGCTCCACCACAGCACCGGCTGGCCTTCGGCATACCAGGGGAAGATGCCTTGCCGGTAAGCCAGCAGCAGGCGCTGGGCCGACAACTCGCGGCTGGCCGCCAGCAGGCCGGGCGCGTCCGACCCGGGGCCGAGCGCACGCTCGACCGGCGGGAACGGATCATGCGGATCCAGCCAGGTGATCATGCGGGAGTGGCGGGCAACGCGCCCGTGTTCAGGGTTCGACCGTGGCCCGGCTGGTCAGCGGGCGCATCGGCTTGTCGATATCCAGGCTGTGCAGGCGGAAGGTGCCGTCCGTCAGCCGTCCCGCCGCGCGGTCAGCGAAGAAGCAGCGCAGCGAATGGATCACGGTGGGGAAGGCCAGTTCGTCCCAGGGCACGTCGGCTTCCTCGACCAGCTTCACCTCCAGGCTCTCCTCTCCCGCGGAGATATCGAGATCCTCCAGCGTGGCCAGGTAGAACATATGCACCTGATGCACATGCGGCACATTCAGGATGGAGAACAGCTCCCCGATCTTTACCCGTGCACCGGCTTCCTCGAGCGTCTCGCGGGCGGCGCCCTGCGCGGTGGTCTCGCCGATCTCCATGAAGCCGGCGGGCAGCGTCCAGAAGCCGTAGCGCGGCTCGATGGCGCGCTTGCACAGCAGGACCTTGTCCTCCCACACGGGAATGGTGCCGACTACATTGCGCGGATTGACGTAGTGGATGGTGCTGCAGTTGTCGCACACTGAACGCAGGCGCGAGTCGCCTTCTGGGATGCGCAGCAC
>NZ_JBFTLX010000306.1:0-7599 GCF_056396665.1 Cupriavidus sp. 05T313
GACCGGCGCGACAGCATCCTTGCGGTCACTTACGACCCTGGCTTTGCCACGATAGGTGGCACGCCCTTTAAGCCCGTCCTGGACATCCATCCGGGGATCGATTGGGACGCCGGGCGGATCTTTCTCGATATCGGTCCGAAGCTGATGGCACCGAACGAGGACCTGGACATGCTAAAGGCATTGGTCCGAGACTACTCCGAGGCCATCGGCTTCGTATTGCTCGCCTTGCGCAATACCCAGCTCACCCCAGAGGCTCGATTGCTAGCAATCGGCCGCACGGTCGCGGGAATTCGCTGAGCATTCCTTGCCCGGAGTTGGCGCCCCTGCCTGAGCCCCGGGCAATATGCCGGGTTGCATCGGCTAAACGGTCCGTATCCTAGCCAAAGAGCCTCGGCATTGCGCCGTGGCCATAGCGCAGGAGCGAAAAAGAGAATGGACCCGTGGCGCCCTATCCAGTTTATGCAAGGCCGCTCGCTCGTCGCGCCGGCGATGCAATCGAGGTCCAGCGCGGTCGATTCGCCGGTCGCCGCAACGCCGGAGGTTCGCGCCCTCCTCGCCAACGACTGCGTCGTCGCTATAGGTGTCAGCGGCGTGCCTGCGCCATTGCCACCGCACGCTATCTGGACCAAATTGGCCACGCCGGCCCCCGCGTGCTGGTTCATGCCGATCTCGGCCGATCGTGGCTCCCAGCCTGCTGCCGGCAGAGATTCGCGAGCGCATTGAGCTGGCGAAGGTGGCGGCTACGGAGCGCCAAGCGATGGAAGCCATGCTGCCCGGCCACCTCAAGTATACGGCAGGATGGCCGACGTCGGTACCGACTCACGCCGAGGCAAGCCTGATCGCCCGGGTGCGCCGGCGCGTGTCCAGCCTGGTCGGCATCGACGCGCGGCATGTGACGCCGGATGCCGTCAATGCGAGGTATGCAGATCTGCTGGCTCGCCGCGGGCAACGCGAAGGCGGTGCTGTTGGTTCGGCCCGCATGTACACGCCAGACCTTTTCTCAGAGATCGCGAATCGGGAGATTTTGTTGTAATAGCCATACATCTTGGTGGCATCTTGATTGACCGGAGTTCGGGCCGTCCAATGCCCATCTCGCGCGATCTCAGGAACTCCCGTCACATGCCGCCAGAGGCTCAAAAACACGCGTGCAGGAGGCCCTCTACGCACTCGTCTGCGGTGCAAGCGCCGCATTAGCCATTCCGAGCAACAGGGCTATCTGGTTTTCGCTTTGTGCCCCGTCTGTCACAAACCTGCGGGACGTGGACATTCGAACCTCTCCCTACTCTTCTATCGTTTCTTCTTCATCGAGAAGCCGGGGTGTAAAGTCATCGCGACGCTCAAGCCAACGCAGTCTGCGGCGCGATCGCAATGCGGCGTTGGTGCAGCGGATTTCACTTTTGGAAATGATGCCGGCGGGAGTTGATAGACCGGCATAACTAGGCAGGGAAAGCATGACGGGTCAGTTTCACGACATTCTGACGGCAAGCAGTTACAGCGACAGCCGCAGCTATAAGCTAGCGTTCCACGGATATCGGGGAGTGTGGCAACAGGAACTTGGCCGCGCTAGCAACACATTCTTGAGCGCGAACATGGGAATACCCGTTGAGCGTGTTCCTCTCGCGGAGAAGGCCTGCTTCTTCGACACCGTCGTTCTGCAGCGCATCCCCCTCCACATCGACCAGTCCGGTGCACCCCCCACAACGGTGTGGCCTGACGTCGAGACACAAAGCACGCCCACCACTCCAGTCACACCCGCTAGGCAAGGCCTCACTGAGCGTCAACAGGACGTGCTCACCCACTTGCTTGAAGGGCTGCCAAATAAGCTCATCGCGCGCCGCTTAGGCCTGACGGTAAACACCGTCAAGGAACATGTCTCTGCCATCTTGCAGCGCCTTGGCGCACGCTCACGAACTCAGCTGCTATCGGGGRTGAAGCCATTCCGCGCGCATGAGGTGCATGCCGGCAATGCCGCCAACGCGGCGGCACATGATCAACCCGCCGGCGCCGCACTCAGCAGCACCCCAATCAAGCCGGAGGAGCTCGGCCTCACGAGCCGCCAGGGTACCGTATTGCGCCATTTGCTCGACGGGCTATCCAACAAGGCGATCGCACAGCGCCTGGGATTGACGGAGAACACCGTCAAGGAACACGTTTCGGCGATCCTGGAACGGCGTGGCGCGCGGACTCGCATGCAGTTGATATCGCACATGAGGCAGGTCTTCACACCTCCGCCCGCTTCGGAGTCAGATAGCGACTGCCAACAGGCCAGCTGAGACGCTACACTTCGCAGCCGTCGCCTTCGGGGGATCTGGAAACCGTCCCGTTTAGCTTGGCGTTGTATGCGCGATAGGCTCGCTTCCGGGGCGCGCTGTTCGCTGTGATCGCCTCGATATCGAGCACCGTTCGGGAGCCGGCCTCGGAAGTCGTTCCCCGCGCTATCACGCACTTACTCTAACGCCGTGATTGGCGGCTTCGGCAGCATCCAGCACCGCGCGAGCATTCCGCGGATCAAGCAGGAGCGTTGCCTGCAGAGCACGCGCGAGCTGCTGTGCAGCAAGACGCTGTGGCGCCGAAAAGCGCTGCCCGGCAATCCAAGCGTCGACGTCGTCGCGGATCCCATTGGCGTCCGCGTCCAGCCCGCGTATGTCTTCGTCTGCCTGGCCGGCGCCGGCGACGACACACACCGCCGCTATGGCGGCCGCGGCTACGATAGATTGCCAAACTTGCACGGTGTATCTCCCACAAGCGCGCGTGCGACAGAAGCGGCGACCAGCGTTGGTAGTGCGGCCGCCTGGAAGAGCTCAATTGACTTGCATCTGCGAAATTGGCAAGCCCGAAGACCAATCGACCTTGCGCAGGTAGTCCGGTTTCTGGCAGGCGTCCGCCAGTCTCTCGATCCCCGCGGCCTGGAGCCAACGGCCGAACGCAAGTGGATAGCCCGGTTCGTCGACGCCAATCAGACAAAAGACCTGTCCTGTATCGTCGTTGTCCGCCCAGTCGATCCCATCGGCTAATAGGTCCTGACTGGCAGACTTCAGCAGCTCGTCGAGAATCAGGTCACTCAGATAGATCCCGACCGTTTCTCCCTCCTTCCTCAGATGAGGCAACTCCAGATAGGGGTCGGCTTTTAGATAGCCGAGAATCGCCACGGTGTACTCGTCTCAGTCGCGGAAATGATCCACGACCAGCACGCCCCATTCGGTCCGCAGCGCGCGCCGCGGGCGAAGCGCGTCTTCCAGTTGCCCAAAGTCGTCGCCGCCTTCGAGGGCTACCTCGGCCCTCGCAACGCCAATGACATAGTCCGGCAACGGCGTCAATGGCCAATGCTCCAGCGCCTCGACGCCGATACCTCTTGCCAGGATTCCGGCAATCTCTGCGGCCGAGTATTCGCGGTCCTCGTGCATTTCCTTCTCCAAGTTGGCCAGCGACGGTCCGTCGCCGGCGAGTTATCGATCGTTCGGGGCCTTCGCCAAGATGCGGTACAACGCTTGCCGCGAGATCCCAAGCTTCGCCGCCGCCGCTTTCTTCTCTTGGCAGCAGCTATCCAGCGCAGCCCTGACCTCCTCTCGTGACGGCGGTTGCCGGCGCGCCGGCGCATGCTTGCCCAGGTAAGCGTTGCTCTTGGATTCCCTGGAGTGGCCGGCGGCCTCAACAACCCGCTTCATCCCCTCACGGTGCAGGGCGTCCAAAGGCTTCGTTCCCCCTTGGATCGCGGAAAATTCCCCGGTCACCCGGTGGTACAAGCCGTTGAGATATTGGTGCCGTAAGCCGTGCGAGGTGATCTCCAGCTCGCGCTTTGTCACCCCGTGGACCCTCAAGACGTAGTCATAGTGATTGCGCCACTGGTCTAGGCTGTACTCGATAGGAATCGTGGTGCCGCTCATGCTATTGGCCATCCGACATGCATCTTCGAGCAGCTTGTACTGCGCCTCGGTCTCGAGCTGCACCTTGCGTGGCCGCTTTGCTTTCGTTCCATCGTCCACCCGCAACTGCCCATCTGCCGTTACTCGATGCGGCTTCAGCAGGAAGGACTCCTTTTTGCGAAGGCCGAAGGCGGCCTGAAGTCTCAATTGCGTCGCGACGTGCCGGTCGGACTGCTCGATCTTCCGCAATACCCCATCGACATCTACCCCACTGGCGTCCCACGTCTTCTCAACCTCAGCAAAGTACGTGCGTCGGTAGTCGTCAGGACGCTCAATGTAGTCGTCAAGCTTACCGACCAGGTTGTGCTTGCCCATCCAGGCGGCAATCGTGCGCAAGTACGTCAGCTTGTTCTCCACCGTCCCGGGCGCCTGCTTCAGCTCCAGCACCCATTTGCGCACAAGGTGCTCGATGTGCTTCTGCTTCAGGTTCCACGGACTGGTCAACTTGTAGCCGTCTTCCCGCAACTCCCGGAACGAGGCCAGCAGGTTGATGACACGCCGATACTGGGTCTCGAACGACACCGGCTTGTCGCTCAACCGATTTGGGCTGCGAATCTTCTTCAAATGTCCCGCAGCGAGCAGCTTGAAAGCGTCGATGAATGATGGTGGCAAGCCTGATCGCTCTGTGATCGCTGCGTAGTCGATGGTGATCACGGCTCAGCCCTCTTCCCGGAGCGACCGCCCCGCCATCGATCCTCCTCTGTTTCTTCGCAACTGCGTCAGCACGGGCCTACTGCTCATCCCCATCCCAGTCTCCATTCGCGCCGGCGCCGTCGAACTGCCCGCCTCGGCAGAAACCCCAGCATGGCGCTCGACCTCGCTAGAGCTGGCGGAATCCGGCAGGCTGGCCGCACCGGCGTAGGTCGAGGACGCATCGTCCGCCGCACGCCGAGCGTCAGGCTTCACGACGAGACCTCGCCACCCCAGGACACCTGGCCCAGACGCTTGATGCCGGCCTGCCAGCCCGCACGGCAGCGATTCGTGCCGAAATCGAGGGCGTGGGCGGGGCGGCATCCCTGCCAAAGCGGAATCGAGTACGTGACATTTAGAACTCGCAGTGCCGGATTGAACTTGACGGACGCGGCTCTTGCGATTGCCGCCCCGGCCTTGGCGCAAGCTGGACGCCTTCCCAGTGTCTTTCTCGCTCGTACGCCGTCATGCCCACGCCCCAGGCCTTGGAGGGCGGCGCTGGATCTGGCTCCGGAATAGGCGCGGGCCTAGGCTCTGGCCGCCGAGGCTCCTCCCCGTCAGGCGCCAATTGACCCAGCGCCCAGTCGAAGAAAGCCTCCGCCTCTGGCTTGCAGGCCCTGACAATCAGCCGGCGAAGGTTGTACTCGCTGAGAAAGACGAGTGCTCGCCCGCCACTATTGGTCTGGATCTCCTTGCGAACAATTCCCGCATCTGGAAGGCAATGATGGGCCACCATCGCTCTGCTGTTCTGCATTCCGAGACAGTTCCCAACATCTGACGCGCAATACCAACGACGGCCTTCGGTATCCCGGAAACCCCGTACAACGGCACCAGCGCTGCCGAGTGGTAGAGAAAGAAACTGAGCGTCGCCAGGATCAGCACTGATTTGCCCCTCCCCCGTCGCTAGCGAATTGTTCTCATGACGCACAATGGCCATGCATACGTCGGCGGCTACTCGGGGACGCTCGACGCCCCCGAGTTCGCTCTCCCGCACCGCCAAGCCTTGCGCCTCTGGTCCGCGCCGGGACGGAACTAGGTCGTCAAGCACCCAGTCCAGATATGCATCAGCCTCAACCTTCTTGCACCGCGCAATTAGCCTGCGCAAATTGCCTTCGCTGAGATACATGAGAGGCTCACGCTTGCCGCCGCTCTCAGTAATCCGATGGCCGATGCCCCCAGGCTCGCGACAAATGCGTGTGATCGTCGCCCGAAAATTCGTCAGACTGAGGGCGTTAGCGGCGTCGATCGCGCAGTACCACTGATGCCCCTGCGGGTCGGTGAACCCGCGCACCGTCGCGCCCTGCCTCCCGAACGGAAGACGGCCTACTGGCTCACTCCACGCTTCCTCTGACGCGTTGGATGTTTGCTCTTCAGGTAGCTGTCCCATCTGAACCAGGCGCTCCTAAGCCGGCTGGTTGGCAAGTTGGAGCGCCACGAGGGCTTTCCAACCGCTCACCAGGATGTCGACCTTAGCCGCCTCGATGCCTAGCAGGTGCCCGATTTGCCCCGCTGTATTTCCCTTATCGCGAAGCTCAGCGGCCTGCTTCATCTGCGCATGCCGCAGCTTCCGCGTGCTTTCCTGCCACTTGGCGAGGTGCTCGAGCACTTTTACCTCGTGCTCCAGCTCGGCGATTCGCAGATCCTTCTCCTCCGATTGCAGCCGGTACCGAATTGCATCCTGGCGGGCGAATGACAACTGAATCGGCAGCTTGCTCAGATCGGACAGCGCCTCTTCCAAATCTGGGCTAGCGGCGGGGAGCGGCGGGGGCGCTTTTCCTTCGTTCAACGTATACACACCGCGCGTCCGAAGGGCAGGTAGGACTTCGCGCGTCACCCAAAGCCGGAATTCCTTGGCAGCTGGCAGCTTGCTGGCGAAAATCAGCATGTAAAGATTGCTCTCGTTGATAAAGTTCAGAGCCTGGATTCCGCTGGTAGTGGGCACCTCGTGCTTCGCGAGTCCCCCCGCGTCTTCACAGTGCGCGGACACTGCAGCATGTGGATTGGAGTAGCCGAGGACTTTGCAGACGTCCAACGCAGACACCCACGCTTGACCATCCTTGTCGATAAGCGAGCGGACAGTTTGCTCCCCATAGAGAAATTGAACAACGTCCACTGGCCTTCTTGGCCTCCCCTCATTTCGGAGCGTCAAAAACCCCTTCGTCCATACAAACCTCCGTTCCCGATCCTCTAGGAGCGCATATCTCCACTACGCCCGCCTAGCGCGCCCGAATAGGTGCGCCATACAGTATTTATACAACGAAATTCTGGCGACGCCACAACCAAATGCGTCCGTAATTCGGATCGCATTCGCGCTGCGTTAAACCCAAACAGCTCCGTCCTTTAGCGATTCCGCCGATGAGCCAAGCGCGTGGAGCAACGCAACCCGACCGTCGCAGCAACGTCTCCGTCACCGCTCCCACGCGCCCTACCGCCGACCGTGGATTCTGATGGGCATTCTGTGCAGGCTGCCTTGGGCCTGTGTTGTCGGCTGAACCGCTGGGTGATTCCCATGCGGCCACCCCGTATGACCTGCTCATCCAGCCGCATTGCATCGGGCTTCGTGACCAGTGTCCCCGCCCTCCAGGCGATCGGGATGTGTGTGTATTGGGTGTGCCGTTAGGCGTGTCCGTGTCCGGAGAAACTGTGTCTCATCCAGACGCATTTGCTAAAACAGACCGCTAAGCCAAGCGGGATCGCGTGTCCGGTGTCCTCAGTATTGGCAACCCTAGGCGCACCAGCGAACGAAAAGAAGCCAGTCACCGTAGGAAGCGGACACGCAAGCGTGGCAACCAAAAGGCGACTGGCTATTGGGCAAGCTGCAGCGACTCCATCGGAGCGCTCGGCGAGCTTGGAGATTGAGTTCCTGCCGTTACGGACGGCACCGTTGAATTCTTGAGCCCACTACCGCCAGGGCATACCGCAATAGTCTCGCATTTCAGCTCCTCTGTGGACCTAGAGAGCAGCTGTTTTTCGATGAGTATTTGCT
>NZ_JBFTLX010000307.1:0-7563 GCF_056396665.1 Cupriavidus sp. 05T313
GTTCACGCTCCGTACTAAGGGTATTCTCTATGGCCGCGGGATCGGCATACCCCAGGGCCATGCCACAGACCACCATCTCGTCCTCCGGCAGGCGCAAGTGATTGGCAATGACCGCGTGGAACTGGGTGAAAGCCGCCTGCGGGCAGGTATCCAGCCCACGCGCCCGGGCTGCCACCATGATGCTCTGCAGAAACATGCCGTAATCCAGCCAGCTACCCTGCTCCAGGATGCGGTCGATGGTGAAGATCATGCCCACCGGCGCACCGAAGAAGGTGAAATTGCGGGAGTGCTGCGCATGCATGCGCGCCTTGTCCTCGCGGCTGATCTGCAGCAGGCTGTACAGGTCCCAGCCCACCTTGCGCCGGCGGTCGATATATGGCGCCACCCACTCGCGCGGATAGTAGGGATACTCTTCCCGGTACTTGCTGTCGCGCTGCGGATCGTCGTAGGCGGTCAACACGTCGGCGGACAATTTCAGCTTGGCATCACCGCTCAGCACATAGACCCGCCACGGCTGGGCGTTGGTGCCGGAAGGCGCCCGGCTGGCCACCGCCAGGATCTCGTTGACCACATCGTGCGGCACCGGCGTATCAAGAAAAGCACGCACCGAGCGGCGTGTGATGATGGCCTGGTCTACCAGGCCGGTGTCCCGCTTGCGCTGCGAATCCATGACTGTCAACTCCTTCATGCGTCTGTACCCTGCCCCGATCAGGCGCCGGCGTCCGCGGATTCGCACACCAGCGCCTGCAAGGCGTTGCGCAGCGCAGGCGGCAGCGGTACCGGCCGCCGCGTGGCGCGATCGACATAGACATGGACGAAATGACCTTGCGCCGCAGCGACGTCGTCGTCATTGCGGAACAGGCCCACTTCGTAGCGCACGCTAGAGTTGCCCAGCCGCGCCACGCGCAGCCCGGCCACCACGGTGTCGGGAAAGCTAAGCGCGGCGAAGTAGCTGCATTGCGTTTCGATCACCAGCCCGATGGTGTCGCCAGCCTCGATATCGAGCACGCCCTGCCGGATCAGGTAGGTGTTCACAACGGTATCGAAATAACTGTAGTAGATGACGTTGTTGACGTGGCCATAGACGTCGTTGTCCATCCAGCGCGTGGTGATCGGCTGGAAATGACGGTAGGCACTACGGGTATCGGCAGTCGGTTTCATCGGAAGCACGCAAGAGGAAGATCAGCGGCGAATCACAAGGGCCACGCCGCCTGCGGCAAGGGCCATGCCAAGTGCCGCCAGCGGCGGAAAACTCTCGCCGAACAGCAGCCACGCCATGACGGCGGTGGTCGGCGGCGTGAGATACATCAGGCTGGACACCTTGGTGGCCGCGCCCTCCCGGATCAACAGGAACAGCAGCGAAATCGCGCCGATTGACAGCGCCACCACCGACCAGGCCAGCGCGCCGAACATCTCGGCGTTCCACTCGACGTGGCGGGTCTCGGCAAGAAACATGAAGGGCAGGCAGGCCAGCGCCGCCGCCGCGAACTGGATCACGGAACCCATGCGCAGGTCGAACATCGGGCAATAGCGCTTCTGGTACAGCGTACCGAAGGTGATCGAGAACAAGGCACCCACGGCAAGCAGCAGGCTCGGCGCGGACAGCCCGCTGGCCGACAGCTTGTTGGCCACCACCAGACCCACGCCCACGATGCCCAGCGCCAGCCCCAGCCACTGGCGCCGTCCGATGGTCTCGCCCATGCGCGAAGCCGCCAGCGCGGTCAGGATCGGCTGCATGCCGACGATCAGGGCGGAAACGCCCGCCGGCATGCCGAGTTTGACCGCTGCCCAAACGCCGCCGAGATAGCCCGCCTGCAGGAACAGTCCCGCCACGGCGATATGCCCCACCCTGCGCCAGTCGACGGCGCCCGCGCTCTGCGGCAAGGGCACGCGCGCCACCACCACGAAGGGCAGCATCAGCACCAGCACGCCGACAAAGCGCAGGAACAGGAAGGTCATCGGCTCGGCATGCGGCATGCCGTACTTGGCCACGATAAAGCCGGTACTCCAGATCACCACGAACAGCCACGGCATGGCGGCCATCCAAAGGGTGCCGCGCGTTGCGCGGACTTGGCTGGTTGCGCTCATTGCCGTGTCACCGCGATCGGGCTGGCAGCCGTGAGCGTGTCCAATTTCATGCGCCGGGCATAACGTTCGTGATATTGAGCGGCAAGCGCGATGGTCTGCGCATGCACCGCCACGGTGTCCTCGATCTGGTTGCCGTAGCCGCCAGCCATCGCCACGGCGATCGGCAGCCCCCGCGCCAGGGCTGCATCAAACACCAGACGATCGCGCCTGGCCAGGCCGGCGAGCGTGAGCTTCAGGCGGCCCAGCCGATCGCCCTCATGGGGATCGGCGCCTGCCAGGTAGATGATCAGGTCCGGAGAGAAACGCGCGAACAGGGCTTCGAGCGCCTCCTGCAACGCCGCGGCGTAAACTTCGTCGTCGCAGCCATCGGGCAGGCCCACGTCGAGGTCGCTGGCTTCCTTGCGAAAGGGATAGTTCTTTTCGCCGTGCAGGGACAGCGTGAACACGAAAGGGTCGTCGCGCAGGATGGCCGCGGTGCCGTTACCCTGATGCACATCGAGGTCCACCACCGCCACGCGCTCCACCCGGCCGTCGCGGCGCAGCTGGCGTGCCGCGATCGCCGCATCGTTGAAAACGCAGAAACCGCCGCCCTTGTCCGCATAAGCATGATGCGTCCCGCCCGCCAGGTTCACCGAAATGCCCTCGCGCAGCGCGGTGCGGCATGCTTCGATGGTGGCGCCGGCCGAGCGCCGCGATCGCTCGACCATGGCCTCGGACCACGGAAACCCGATCTCGCGCTGGCGCGCAGGGTCCAGTGCGCCCCGGGAGACGCTGGCCACATATTCTGGGGTATGCGCCAGCAGCAAGGCATCGTCTCCGGCACGTGGGGCCTCGGCCAGCGTCAGGCCCGCCACTTCCCGCTCAACCGTCGCCCTCAACATGCTGTACTTGCGCATCGGGAAGCGATGGCCCTCGGGCAGGGGCAGGACAAAGTGGTCGGCGTAGAAGGCGAGCATGGGGATTAACTGGGGGCGGACATCCGGCCGGCAGGCCGCTGCCCCGGCAACAGGGCCGTGGCGCATCGGCCGCTGCGTTGCACACGCTTGGGCAGCACCGATTCGGGCAGACCGCGATGGTAGCACTGAGCCGGCGCGAAGGTACGCGACCAGGACCGCCCTTCCCGCGCCCGAGCTGGCGTAAATCCGCAACTCTGGCGGCGCGATATGTGGCATCAGGTCGACTTCCGGCGACTTCGGCCGGACTTATTTGTGCATTGCACAAGAAATTCTTGACACCGTTTTTCTTTTCCCTACAATTGGAATTGTTGCGGCGCACCATCGGTTTTGCAGAGCAAGCGGAAGCGCCGGCAACCCCCAAACGCCTGGGGCTGGCTGACGAAAAGCAGTGACGTCGTCATGGCTTTGACATCTGGGCGGCCTAATTTTGTCTGACATTGAACTTCATTATTGGAGACCAGCATGAGCTTCACCCCGGAACAAGTCGCCGCAGCGCAAAAAGCCAATCTCGAAACCCTGTTTGGCCTGACCACCAAAGCCTTCGAAGGCGTTGAGAAGCTGGTCGAACTGAACCTGCAAGTGGTCAAGGCCACSTTYGCYGAAAACGTSGACAACGCCAAGAAGGCCCTGTCCGCSAAGGAYGCCCAGGAATTCCTGGCCATCCAGTCCTCGCTGATCCAGCCGGTTGCCGAAAAGGCCCTGGCCTATAGCCGCCACCTGTACGAAATCGCCTCGGAAACCCAGTCGGAATTCACCAAGGTTGCCGAATCCCAACTGGCCGAAAACTCGAAGAAGGTGCAAGCCCTGGTCGAGAACCTCGCCAAGAACGCCCCGGCCGGCTCCGAGTCGACCGTTGCCATCGTGAAGTCCGCGATCAGCGCCGCCAACAACGCTTACGAGTCGGTCCAGAAGGCCACCAAGCAAGCTGTTGAAATCGCCGAAAGCAACTTCCAGGCAGCCGCCAGCGCCGCCACCAAGGCCGCCCAGCAAGCCAGCGCAACGGCTCGCACCGCGACCAAGAAGGCCGCCCCCGCCGCCGCCTAACTAGCGCAGGCAGGACAACGGACCGGCTTCGGCCGGTTCGTTGGCAAAGCGCGCCTGGCACGGCCAGCGCATTTTGCCAACGAAGGCAGCACGGACGGCAACCAAGCCGCCCTGCCCTCTGACGATGTCTCCTCGGTATCTGGTTTCCTTGTATTCCAATATCGATTCATTCCCGGCTATGTGCCGGGATTTTTTTTGCCTGCGGCGCGGACCGGCTGTGCCGATTTCAGGCTCGGCGCGATGCGGCATCCATCTTTCGCGTCAAGCCGGCTTTGCCGACCCACGGCCCGCCACGGTCCTCCTCTGCTGCAAGCGGGGTTTGGCTGGCGAAGCCACAAGTGGGCGCCAGGAAAATCTTGGCGGTTAATTGCGAATCGGACAATAAAAAGGCCCGCCGTGCGGCGGGCCTCGATGCGTGGCTGATGCTGGCCGCTTAACGCTTGCGCGGCGGCGGCACGTCGGTGCAGACGCCTTCGTAGATCTCGGCAGCCATGCCGATGGACTCGCCCAGCGTCGGGTGCGGGTGGATCGTCTTGCCGATATCCACAGCATCGGCGCCCATCTCGACGGCCAGGCAGACTTCGCTGATCAGGTCGCCGGCATGCATGCCGACGATGCCGCCGCCGATGATGCGGTGGGTTTCCTCGTCGAAGATCAGCTTGGTAAAGCCCTCGTCGCGGCCGTTGGCAATGGCGCGGCCCGAAGCGGCCCACGGGAACACGCTCTTGCTGTACTTGATGCCCTGCGCCTTGCACTGGTCTTCCGTCACGCCGGCCCAGGCCACTTCCGGATCGGTGTAGGCCACCGACGGGATCTGCTTGACGTCGAAGTACGCCTTCTCGCCGTGCGCTGCCTCGGCCGCGACGTGCGCCTCATGCACCGCCTTGTGAGCCAGCATGGGCTGGCCGACGATGTCGCCGATGGCGAAGATGTGCGGCACATTGGTGCGCATCTGCTTGTCGACGTCGATAAAGCCGCGGTCCGTCACCGCCACGCCCGCCTTCTCGGCGCCGATGCGCTTGCCGTTGGGCACGCGGCCCACAGACACCAGCACCAGGTCGTAGCGTTGCGGCTCGGCCGGGGCCTGCTCGCCTTCGAACCTGACGTAGATACCGTCCGGCTTCGCTTCCACGCCGACCGTCCTGGTCTTGAGCATGACCTTGTCGAAGCGCGTCTTGTTCATCTTGTCCCAGACCTTGACCAGGTCGCGGTCGGCACCCTGCATCAGCCCATCGAGCATTTCGACAACATCGATATTGGCGCCCAGCGTGCTGTACACCGTGGCCATTTCCAGCCCGATGATGCCGCCGCCGATCACCAGCATCTTGTTCGGCACCTCGGGCAGCTCAAGCGCGCCGGTGGAGTCGACGATGCGCGGATCTTCGGGGATGAACGGCAACTTGACCGCCTGGCTGCCGGCCGCGATGRCGGCCTTCTCAAAGCGAATCACGGTCTTCTTGCCGGTGGTCTGCTTGGCGTCGCCTTCGGTTTCCTGCACCTCGAGGTGATGCGGATCCAGGAAAGTGCCAATGCCGCGCACGACCTGCACCTTGCGTGCCTTGGCCATGCCGGACAGGCCGCCGGTCAGCTTGCCGACGACGGTTTCCTTGTAGTGGCGCAGGCCGTCGAGGTCGATCTTGGCTTCGCCGAACAGGATGCCGTGCGCCGCCAGCGCCTTGGCTTCGTCGATCACGGCGGCGTTGTGCAGCAGTGCCTTGGACGGGATGCAGCCGACGTTCAGGCAGACGCCGCCGAGCGTGCCATAGCGCTCGACCAGCACGGTATTCATGCCGAGGTCGGCGCTGCGGAAGGCAGCCGAATAGCCACCGGGGCCGGCGCCGAGCACCAGCATGTCGCAAGTGATGTCCGCGCTGCCCGAATGCGAGGCCGCCACGGGTGCGGCAGCCGGAGCAGCGACCGGCGCGGGAGCGGCCGCAGGGGCCGGTGCCGGCGCGGCTGCCGGCTTGGCGGCGGCTTCGCTTTCCAGCGTGCAGATCACCGCGCCCTTGGCGACCTTGTCGCCCACCTTGACACGCACTTCGACCACCTTGCCGGCCGCGGACGAAGGCACGTCCATGCTGGCCTTGTCCGACTCGAGTACGATCAGCGACTGCTCCTGCTCGACCGTATCCCCAGCCTTGACCAGCACTTCGATCACTTCCACCGCGTCGAAATCGCCGATATCCGGCACCTGGACTTCGATCACACTCATGTTTTGCTCCTCAAGAGCGCGCCCCGCTTCAGATACGGGCCGCGCCATCGTTATTGATTGCGCCGTCGCCGGCCGTGTCACCGAGCCGTACCACCTGCACTTCGACCGGACCTGCCGAACTCTTGTCGAACTCCACGCCTGCATCCACGCCGATCCGCGCAATCTCCCCGGCGTTCAGGCCCGGCTGGTCGTAGACCGCGTGCATGGCGCCCAGCGCGTAGTTGCGCCCCGAGCCAATGCCCCAGAAACGGTCGAACGAAAAGACTTCGCGGTACGAATAGACACCGAATATGCCCGCCGGATTGGCGATGAGGCACACGATCTGCGAGGACTCGTAGGGATCGTCCTCATCTTCCTTGGTGTTGATGAAATACTCGTTCTTGAGTTTTTCATGCACCTTGAGAAAAGTCCGGAAGACGTCGTCGCGCGAGCCCAGGCGGCAATCCTCGCCCAGCCCGGCCAGCAGGCTGCGCATGACCGGAAAATGGGCGGTGGTGCCCGCGAGCGCCACAAAGCTGTCCCCCACGGGAAACACCTTCTGGTTGCGCTCGTAGGCACGCGTGAGCCGGGTGTCGCCAAACGTCACCAGTGCGTCGGCGGCAATTGCCACCTCACCGGCCTTCTTGACGACAACGCAGGTAGTCATGGACTCGCTTCCTTCCTGTTTTCGGACGGCAGGTTGCAGACGTCTGGCAGAGGGCGCGCACGGCCGCGAGGGCCAGGCGCACCCTGCCCGCCTTACAGCAGGATGCGGCGGAAATCGGCCAGCAGTTGCCCGAAGTAGGTATTGAAGCGGGCCGCCTCCGCACCGTCGATGACGCGGTGATCCCACGACAGCGACAGCGGCAGCGTCAGGCGCGGCACGAATTGCTTACCATCCCACACCGGCTTCTGGTACGACTTGCAAACGCCCATGATGGCCACTTCAGGCGCGTTGATGATCGGCGTGAAATACGTGCCGCCGATCCCGCCCAGCGAGGAGATCGAGAAGCAGCCGCCTTGCATCTGGTCCGGTTTCAACTTGCCGTCGCGTGCCAGCTTGGCCAGCTCGTTCATTTCCTGGCCGATCTCGATCACGCCCTTCTTGTCGGCGTTCTTGATGACCGGCACCACCAGGCCATTCGGCGTGTCAGCGGCAAAACCGATGTTGAAGTACTTCTTCAGCACCAGGCTGTCGCCGTCGAGCGAGGCGTTGAAATTGGGGAATTTCTTCAGCGCCGCCACGGCAGCCTTGATCATGAAGGCCAGCATGGTGACCTTGAC
>NZ_JBFTLX010000308.1:0-7546 GCF_056396665.1 Cupriavidus sp. 05T313
GGCAGGGTGGACAGGGAGAGCAGCAGGAAGCGGAGCGCCGCTACCTCGCGCTCAAGTACGCATTGACGGTGGAGAATACCGCCGATGCCCTGGAGGCCGGCTGGAAGAGCGTGGTGCAACGTTGCCAGGCGCTGGGCTGCGAGTTGCTGGAGGCGGGTTTCACGCGCAGCCGCGATGGCGCATCGCCGCGTGGCGAGCTGCGCGCGCGCATCGCGCCGAAATCCTTGCCGGACCTGCTGAAAGCGGCGGAGCAAGGCGGCACGGTGGTATCCAACGCCGTGTCGAGCGAAGACAAGACCGACCAGGTGATCGATGCCGAGGCCCGCATCAAGAACACCACCGAGCTGCGCGACCGCCTGCGTGCCATGCTGCAGAACGCGCGCGGTCCGCTGCGCGACGTGATCGAGCTGGAGCGCGAACTGGCGCGCGTGCAGGGCGAACTGGATACCATCCACGGCCTGCGCAAGATGCTGGCGGCGCAAACCGACCGCAACGAAGTCCGTATCGACTTTATTGCGCGCGAGAGCTTTGTCAGCCAACGAAAGGTATCGCCGCTGCGCGACGCTTTTAACGATATCGCCGAGTTGTTCCTCGGCAGCCTGGCCGTGCTGATCCGCGTGGCCGCCGGCGCGCTGCCCTGGCTGCTGGTTGGCGTGCCGCTGCTGTGGCTGGCGCTGGCCTGGCGCCGGCGCCGCGTGGCGCGCAGGAAGCAAGCCGTGCCGGCGCCGCCGGACGGCGCTGGCCCTCGATAAGGAAGATTTGCCAATGACCCGCTCGACCAAGATTGTCGCCACCATCGGTCCCGCCTCCAGCACGCTGGAAATGCTCACGCGCATGATCGCGGCAGGGGTCGACGTGGTGCGCCTGAACTTCTCCCACGGCGTAGCCGCGGACCATATCGAGCGCGCCCGCCTGGTGCGCGAGGCGGCCCGGGCCTGCGGCCGGGAAGTCGCCATCATGGCCGACCTGCAAGGGCCGAAGATCCGCGTCGGCAAGTTCGAGAACGGCAAGATCACGCTGCAGCCGGGCGACGCTTTCATCCTTGATTCCACCTGCACCCTGGGCAACCAGGAGCGGGCGGGCCTGGATTATGAAGACCTGCCGCGCGACGTGGGCCCGGGCGACCTGCTGCTGCTCAACGACGGCCTGATCGTGCTGGTGGTGGACCGCGTGCTCGGCCACGAGATCTTCACCACGGTCCGGATCGGCGGCGAGCTGTCCAACAACAAGGGCATCAACCGCCAGGGCGGCGGCCTGTCGGCGCCGGCGCTGACCGCCAAGGACATGGACGACATCAAGACTGCCATGGCGCTGGGCGCGGACTATGTCGCGGTGAGCTTTCCCAAGAACGCCACCGATATGGAAATGGCCCGCCAGCTCGCCGCCGTGGCCGGCCAGCCGCACCAGCACAAGGCTCGCATGATCGCCAAGATCGAGCGCGCCGAGGCGATCCGCCCGGGCGTGCTGGAAGAGATCCTGCAGGCCTCCGACGGCATCATGGTGGCCCGCGGCGACCTGGCCGTGGAAGTGGGCAACGCGGCCGTGCCGGCGCTGCAAAAGCGCATGATCCGGCTGGCGCGCGAGGCCAACAAGCTGACCATCACCGCTACCCAGATGATGGAGAGCATGATCGTCAACCCGGTGCCGACGCGCGCCGAGGTGTCGGACGTGGCCAACGCCGTGCTGGACGGCACCGACGCCGTGATGCTGTCGGCCGAGACCGCCGCCGGCCGCTATCCGGTGGAAACCGTGGAAGCCATGGCCGCGGTCTGCGTCGAGGCGGAGAAATCCGAGGTGGTCCAGCTCGACACCGATTTCCTCAACCAGACCTTTGGCCGCATCGACCAGTCGATCGCCATGGGCGCGCTGTTCACCGCCTATCATTTGCAGGTGAAGGCCATCGCCGCGCTGACCGATTCCGGCGCCACCGCGCTGTGGATGAGCCGGCACCGCATCCATGTGCCGATCTACGCGATGACGCCCAACGTGGCCTCGCAGCGCAAGATGCAGCTCTACCGCAATGTGGTGCCGCTGCCGCTGGAAGCCAGCGCCGACCGCGATACCGCGCTGGAGCAGGCCGAGGAACTCTTGCTGTCGCGCGGCGTTGTGCAGCGCGGCGATTTTATCGTGCTGACCATTGGCGAGCCGATGGGCCAGCCGGGCGGCACCAATACGCTGAAGATTGTCCGCGTCGGCGCCTGAGTGTGCCGCGCCGGACAGAACGCCGGCCGCCGTGCACGTAGGATCAGCCGCACACGCATAGCCAATATGCGAAGACGAATAAACGAATACCGAGACACCCCATTCTTTCTTTAGGAGTTTTGACATGCCACTCGTATCGATGCGCCAGCTGCTCGACCACGCCGCCGAAAACGGCTACGGTCTGCCCGCTTTCAACGTGAACAACCTSGAACAGGTWCAGGCCATCATGCAGGCCGCCGACGAGGTCAAYGCSCCGGTGATCATGCARGCMTCSGCCGGCGCGCGYAAGTAYGCCGGCGAGCACTTCCTGCGCCAYCTGATCGAAGCCGCCGTGGAAGCCTACCCGCATATCCCGGTGGTGATGCACCAGGATCACGGCCAGTCGCCGGTGATCTGCCAGGCCGCGATCGACCTGGGTTTCTCCTCCGTGATGATGGACGGCTCGCTGCGTGAAGACGGCAAGACCCCGGCCGACTACGAATACAACGTCGACGTAACCCGCAAGGTGGTGCAGATGTCGCACGCCATCGGCGTGACCGTCGAAGGCGAACTTGGCTGCCTGGGCTCGCTCGAAACCGGCGAAGCCGGCGAGGAAGACGGCATCGGCGCCGAAGGCAAGCTGGATCACTCCATGCTGCTGACCGACCCGGAACAGGCCGCCGACTTCGTCAAGGCCACCCAGCTCGACGCCCTGGCCATCGCCATCGGCACCTCGCACGGCGCCTACAAGTTCACCCGCAAGCCCACCGGCGACATCCTGGCGATCAACCGCATCAAGGAAATCCACGCCCGCATCCCCAACACCCACCTGGTGATGCACGGCTCGTCCTCGGTGCCCCAGGAACTGCTGGCCGAAATCCGCCAGTTCGGCGGCGACATGAAGGAAACCTACGGCGTGCCGGTCGAGGAAATCCAGGAAGCCATCAAGTTCGGCGTGCGCAAGATCAATATCGACACCGATATCCGCCTTGCCATGACCGGCGCGATCCGCCGCTTCTTTGCCGAGAACCCCAGCAAGTTCGATCCGCGCGAGTACCTGAAGCCGGCCCGCGAAGCCGCCAAGCTGGTTTGCAAGGCACGCTACATCGCCTTCGGCTGCGAAGGCCAGGCATCCAAGATCAAGCCGGTCTCGCTGGACGCCGTCGCGCAGAAGTACAAGTCGGGCGAACTCGCCCAGGTCGTGCAGTAAGCTGAACCCCGTGCCGTCCCCGCCCTGATCCCGTAACAAGGAGAGGCGCGGGGACGACGCTTTTCAGGCCCCGGCGCATGTTGCCGGGGCCCGAGAGGCGCTAACAAAATGATGCGCAGGATCACTCGGGATCATGCTGGATCATTCTGTTAGTGCCTCCTATCGGAACCACCATGTCGAACGCTCTCTATCAGTCCTCCATCACTTCGCTGCCGCTGCTCGGTCACGGCAAGGTCCGCGACAACTACGCCGTCGGCGACGACAAGCTGCTGATCGTCACCACCGACCGCCTGTCGGCCTTCGACGTCATCCTGGGCGAGCCRATCCCGGCCAAGGGCCGCGTGCTCAACCAGATGGCCAACTTCTGGTTCAAGAAGCTGGCCCACATCGTGCCGAACCACGAGACCGATGTCTCCGCCGAGAGCGTCGTGAGCCCGGCCGAGGTCGAGCAGGTGCAAGGCCGCGCCGTGGTGGTCAAGCGCCTCAAGCCGATCCTGGTGGAAGCGGTGGTGCGCGGCTACCTGGCCGGCAGCGGATGGAAGGATTACCAGGCTACCGGCAGCGTCTGCGGCATCGAACTGCCCGCCGGCCTGCAGAACGCGCAGAAGCTGCCCGAGCCGATCTTCACCCCGGCCGCCAAGGCCGAGATGGGCGAGCACGACGAGAACATCTCCTTCGCCGAAACCGAAGCCCGCATCGGCGCCGACCTGGCCCRCCAGATGCGTGACATCTCGATCCGCCTGTACAAGGAAGCGGCCGACTATGCCGCCACGCGCGGCATTATCATTGCCGACACCAAGTTCGAGTTCGGCCTGGACGAGAACGGCACGCTGACGCTGATGGACGAAGTGCTGACCGCGGATTCCTCCCGCTTCTGGCCGGCGGATTCCTACCAGGTCGGCACCAACCCGCCGTCCTTCGACAAGCAGTTCGTGCGCGACTGGCTGGAATCGGTGCGTATCGACGGCAAGCCGTGGCCCAAGACCGCGCCGGCACCGGCGCTGCCGGCCGACGTGATCGAGAAGACCGCCGCCAAGTACCGCGAGGCGCTGACGCGCCTGACCGGCGAGGAACTGCAGTAATCATTGCCGGATGGCGAGGACTGGCGCCACCAGGCGCCAGACGATGTTTAAGGATTTAACGTGAGCAATACAGCCAAGCCGCTGGTCGGCGTTGTGATGGGCAGCAGTTCCGACTGGGACGTGATGCAGAACGCGGTCGCCATGCTGAAGGATTTCGGCGTGGCCTTCGAAGCGCGCGTGGTATCCGCCCACCGCATGRCCGACGATATGTTCGAGTACGCCGCCACGGCGCGTGAACGTGGCCTGCGCGCCATCATCGCCGGTGCCGGCGGTGCCGCGCACCTGCCCGGCATGATCGCCGCCAAGACCATCGTGCCGGTATTCGGCGTGCCCGTGCCGTCGCGCTACCTGCGCGGCGAGGACTCGTTGCTGTCGATCGTGCAGATGCCCAAGGGCGTGCCCGTCGCCACCTTCGCCATCGGCGAGGCTGGCGCCGCCAACGCCGCGCTGCACGCCATCGCCACGCTGGCCACCACCGACGACGCGCTGGCCGCGGCGCTGGAAGCATTCCGTGCCAGGCAGACCGAAGCTGCGCGCGCGATGACGCTGCCGGTATAACACGCAAGCAACACCAGACCAGCCGACTAACTTAAGCCCCGAATCCGGAAAGACGCGCAATGCCCACCGATATCCATCCCCACCTGGTCGAAGCCCACACGCCGGAGTCGCGTGCCGAGTTCGGCATCGACAACCCCAGCGCGCCGGTGCTGCCCGGCGCCTGGCTCGGCATGCTGGGCGGCGGCCAGCTCGGCCGCATGTTCACCCATGCCGCCCAGGCGATGGGCTACAAGGTCTGCGTGCTCGATCCGGACCAGGACAGCCCGGCCGGCACCATCGCCGAGAAGCATATCTGCGCGGCCTACACCGACGAAGCCGCGCTGGCCGAGATGGCCAGACTGTGCCCGGCGGTGAGCACCGAATTCGAGAACGTGCCGTCGCTCTCGCTGGACCGGCTCGAACAACTGGGCGCCTTCGTGGCGCCGCGCGGCTACTGCGTGTCGATCGCGCAGAACCGCATCGGCGAGAAGAAGTTCTTCGCCTCCTGCGCCGAGCGCACTGGCGTGCCCACCGCGCCGCACTGGGTGATCCAGCACGACGCCGACGTCGACCAGTTGCCCGAAGACCTGCTGCCGGGCATCCTGAAGACCGCGCGCATGGGCTACGACGGCAAGGGCCAGGCCCGCGTCAAGAGCCGCGAGGACGTGCGTGCTGCCTGGCGCGCCATGCAGCATGTGCCCTGCGTGCTGGAGAAGATGCTGCCGCTGGCCTACGAGGTCTCGGTGCTGGCCGCGCGTGCCGCCGACGGCAGCACCGCCACCTGGCCGCTGGCCGAAAACGTGCACCGCGACGGCATCCTGTTCTCCACCGTGATGCCCGCCACGAGCGTTTCCGACGAGATCGCCGCGCGGGCCCGCGCAGCCGCCGCCACCATCGCCACCGAGATGGGCTATGTGGGCGTGCTGTGCATCGAGTTCTTCGTGCTGACGGACGGCTCGCTGGTTGCCAACGAAATGGCGCCGCGCCCGCACAACTCGGGCCATATCACCATGGACGCCTGCGAAACCAGCCAGTTCGAGCAGCAGGTGCGCGCCATGGCCCGCCTGCCGCTGGGCAGCACGCGCCAGCATTCGGCGGRCAAGATGCTCAACCTGCTGGGCGATGTGTGGTTCGAGTTCGGTCTGGAGCGCACGCCGGCCTGGGACGAAGTCGTGGCGCAGTCCGGTGCCAAGCTGCACCTGTACGGCAAGAACGATGCGCGCCCCTCGCGCAAGATGGGCCATGTGAACTGCGTGGGCGGCGAAGCCACCGATGCGGGCCGCGCGTTCGACGCTGCCTTGAAGGCGCTGCACATCGAGTCGTGAAGGCTTGCCCGGTCGGGTGCGCTGTCGGCGTGCCCGGCGGGTTCTCCCGCTTTCGTAGTCTTGTAGCTTCGTAGTTTTGTAGTTTCGTAGTAACGCCCACCCCAGAGATCCCCGATGTCGCGCATGCCCACGTCCGCCGAACTTGACCAAGCGGTCCAACTGCTGGAAGCCGGCGAGCTGGTCGCCTTTCCCACCGAGACGGTCTACGGCCTCGGCGCCGACGCGGAAAACCCCCAGGCCATCGCCCGCATCTACGCGGCCAAGGGCCGGCCGTCCAACCATCCGATCATCGTGCACGTGGTGGACGGCGGCGATATCAGCTACTGGGTCGACGACGTGCCGCCGGCCGCGCAGCAACTGATCGACGCCTTCTGGCCTGGCCCGCTCACGCTGATCCTCAAGCGCGCCAGTCATATACCGGCAGCGGTGGCCGGCGGGCAGGACAGCATCGGCCTGCGTTGCCCCTCGCATCCCGTCGCGCAGGCGCTGCTGGCACGCTTCAAGCGCGGGCGAGGAGGCATTGCCGCGCCGTCGGCAAACAAGTTCGGCCAGGTCAGCCCGACCACCGCGCAGCATGTGCGGGATGAGTTTGGCGACGCCGTCTTTGTGCTCGAAGGCGATGGGGTGGAGGTTGGCATCGAATCGACCATCGTGGATCTATCGCGGCTGGAGCAGGGCATTGGCCCCGTATTGCTGCGACCTGGCGCGATTACGGCGGCGATGATGGCGCAGGTCCTGGGCGTGACGCCCTTGCCGCCGGATGCCACTGCGCCGCGGGCTTCGGGGACGCTTAAGGCGCACTATGCGCCGCATACTTCGCTGGCGTTGTCTTCCGCTGCGGATTTGCCGGCCCAGTTGGCGGATTTGCCTGCTGATGCCAAAGTGGCATGGGTGGGGGGCGAGGCGGTTGCCGATCCGCGGTGCGTTTGGGTGCAGGCGCCTGCCGACGCCGAGGCTTATGCTCGAGAGCTTTATCGGTTGTTGCGGAGGTTGGATCGGGAGGGGTATTCGAGACTGGTGTTTGAGGTCTTGCCGGATGGGTGTGAGTGGGATGGGGTTAGGGATCGGTTGCAGCGGGCTGCTGCTGCGTTTGGGGGGTAAGGGGGGCGGTCTTGGGGCGTTGGTTTTGGCGGTGTTGGTTGTTGGACCCAAGAGTGACCGGCGTCCCCCGCAGGGGGATGTCGTACGCTGTTGGGTGCAACAACCAACAC
>NZ_JBFTLX010000309.1:0-7535 GCF_056396665.1 Cupriavidus sp. 05T313
GTGTCATCGCCGATGCGTATCGAACAAGCCCGATCAGACGACGTGCAGGCGGTTGCTTCAGTCTTGCAAGAGGCGGCGCAGTGGCTTGCCAACACAGGCCGGCCACTATGGATGCCTTCCGACGTGAGCATCGAGCGTGTGCTTTGTGATACCGCGGCAGGGAACTTCTATGCGGCGCGCGACGGCGATGACATCATCGGCGTCATGCGGTTCGAACTGGAAGACCCGTTCTATTGGCCGGAGGTCGAGCCCGGTACATCCGCCTTCGTGCACAAGCTGGCGGTTCGCCGCTCGTGGGCCAGGCAGGGTGTCTCCACCGCGCTGCTAGCCTTCGCCCGAGAACGCGCACGTAGTCTCGGGCGCCGGCATCTCCGGCTGGATTGTGTCGCTGACAGGCTGGCGCTGCGAACGCTCTACGAGCGTTTCGGCTTTGGGCTGCACAGCTGCGTGCAGAAAGGCGCAGGGTCCGTTGCCCGTTACGAACTGGCGGTCACGGACTGAATGGGCTGAATGGACTGCCGTCCTTCAGCGTCGGCAGCAGTCATCCGGTACATATCTCCCCGGCATCCGCTTCCCGGTCATTCGCGTCCCGCGAGCTCGATGTGGTAGACCAGGCGCTGGATGAAGGTCTGCTGGCCGGGGCCGAGGGAGACAAAGGTGCAGCCAATGTGATGCATGGCGCGCTGGTCGCTCCACACCAGACCATGCCCGACCACCTGCAGGTCGAACTCCAGTTCGCCCTGGTTGCGAAAGTCCAGCCTGCATTTCGGCAAGATCGTGCCTGCCGGAAATGGGTCGGTATTGGCGATACTGGTGCGAAGGCCGACACCGGAGAGCGAAAGGTCGGCAATGTCCAGCTTCAGAACCTCGTCATCGGGCGTGCGCAGCTCGCAACGATAGCCCATGGCGGCGTCCGGGCGTGCGCGGGGGTGGCGGCGGCGTTCAAAATGGTAGAGCTGGGCCGGGAAGGCCGCGGCGCAGGCCATGCCGCCCTGATACCTGATGGGGTAGGGTCTTTTGATGACGAAGCGGATCTTGACATCGCGCAGCACCGCGGAGACGGCAATCTCGTCCGATGTCAGCAGCAAATCCCGCTCCGCTTCTGTGCGGCATCCGTCGAAGATGAAGGTACAGCCTACGGGGTCAACCTTCAGCAATGTGGTGGCAATCCTGTAGCCGTCGCGCGTGCGCAGCCTGACAACGCACTTCAGCCAGGCAAGATCGAGCAGCACGGCACTGATCTGTATGGGAAGGGTGAGCCGGTGGCGGGCATCGGGCGGGAAACCGTCTGGCGCTTGCGTGCTAGCGGTCTGGCGCTTGGCATTGGYGGGTTCGGGGCTCACGGGATCCTTCAACAAAATGGGAATCGAGGAGGGCTGCGTCTCGATTCCAGCGGCGCTATGTTCAGATGTGCGGGCGGCCCGGCGGGGGCGACGGGACGTTACCCGAGGAAGAATAACGGCAGAAAGCGGCGAGACTTTACCCCTGCGCTCGGAGGGGTAAGTAAGGCAATCCACCCAAGATAAGCAGCCATAGAATGGCACATTTTTTTCGCGCAAGGCATTGACGGGCAACGAGATTTGAGTAAGCACCACCCTGGTGCAAATATCTGCGCGCACGCAACCTGCACTCCCCATGCTGTTTCACCAGCTGCGCCGGAGCCGCTTCGGACCTGCGGATGAACCGCATCTGCGCCATCACCGCGCTCAAGGCGTATCCATCGCGTGCGACCGGATCGCGCCTGGCCTCGGCCGGTATCTTGGTGGATTGATTCCTATCCCCCACGTTTCGTGAGGTGGCTGCTGCGCTCGAAACGCCAGAATCTCTGCCGTTTGGACGAATAAGTCTTAATTAGTACTTGTCCTATTAAATGCCCGTGAATCATTCAATTCGGATTATTAATATAGGACTAGTCCTATATTAGGCCAGGCGTGCAACGCTTATAGCACGACTGGCCTCCACGCTTCAATCCCACTTCAGTAGGTTAAAGCCAGCTAACGGCGGGTCATCGCCCGCCAGCCCGCTTGTCGTCGCAGCTTTACTGCCGGCAGCAGACTTTTTTGTCCGCTTTCGAATGAATTAAGAGTCAATTGTCTGATTGACCATTTCGCYGGAAACAAAAAACAATGTAAATGCCTTCGCAAGGAATGACATTTCCCATTCGTCATTCCATCAAGTCCATTAAGGTGCCGTTCGCCATGGCGCCGCCAATCCAGGACCGAATCAAGCATGAATAAGGGTAGTTTCCGCCTGGTTTTCAACAGGCGTCGCGGCATGCTGGTCGCCGTCGAAGAATCGGCAACCAGCACAGGCAAGGGCCATCAAGGCGGCGCGCGGTCAATCCGGCGTGCGCGGCAGGGCCCGGCGCGCATCGCATCGCTTGCGGCTGCGCTGCCATCCGTGCCGTTCGCACTGCTGACCCTGCTGGCGCTGGCTGCCCCCGCCAGCGCCCGGATCGTGGCGAACCCCGATGCCGGCGCCAACCGCCCTGACGTGATCCAGACCAGCAACGGCCTGCCGCAAGTCAACATCACGCGGCCCTCGGGCGCTGGCGTGTCCACCAACGCCTACACGCAGTTCGACGTAGGCAGGGGCGGCGCAATCCTCAACAACTCACCCACCATCGTTTCGACCCGGCAAGCCGGCTTTGTCAACGGCAATCCCAACCTGCTGCCGGGCCAGAACGCGCGCATCATCGTCAACCAGGTCACCAGCGCGCTGCCCAGCCAACTGCGCGGCTACCTGGAAGTGGCCGGGGGCCGGGCCGAAGTGGTGGTAGCCAATCCCAACGGCATCCTGGTCGACGGTGGCGGCTTCATCAACACCAGCCGCGCCACGCTGACCACCGGCGTGCCGGTATTCGGCGGCACCGGCAGCCTCGACGCCTTCCGCGTCACCGGCGGGCAGATCTCGGTGCAGGGTGCCGGCCTGAACGCGGCCAATGTCGACCAGGTGGACCTGATCGCCCGCACCGTTACCGCCAACGCTGCGCTCTACGCCAACAACCTCAACGTCATCGCCGGCGCCGGCCAGGTGGACCGCGCCACGCTGGCGGCTACGCCGATTGCCGGCGCCGGGCCCGCGGCGGGGGTGGGCATCGACGTCAGCCAGCTGGGTGGCATGTACGCCAGCAAGATCCTGCTGGTGGGCACCGAAGCCGGCGTGGGCGTGAGCAACCGCGGCGTGCTGGCCGCGCAGGCTGGCGATCTCACGCTGAGCGCGCAGGGCCGGCTGGAACTGGCCGGCAAGACCAGCGCCAGCGGCAACCTGGCCATCGCCGCACGCGGCGGCGTGGACAACATCGGCACCACCTATGGCGCGCAGGCGGTTTCGCTCGATACGGCGGGCGCGCTCAGCAACAGTGGGACGCTGGCGGCGCAGCAAGCCCTGCGCGTCAACGCGGGCAGCGTCGCTTCCAGCGGCAGGCTCGGCGCGGGCGTCAATGCCGACGGCTCGGTCGGCCAGCGGGCCGACCTGACCGTCATCGCTGACGGCACCCTGTCGTCCAGCGGCAAGCATGTGGCGGGCGGCAATGCCAGCCTGAACGGCACGGCGCTGCAACTTGCCGGCAGCCAGACCACGGCGCTGGGCAACCTGAACCTGTCCGCCACCGCAGGCGATATCAACCTGAACGGCGCCGCCGCCAGCGCCGGCGGCGCGCTCGGCGCCACGGCCCGCGGCGCGCTGAGCAATGACCGGGGGCAGTTGTACAGCCAGGGCGCGACAGCCATCACGGCCGGCAGCGTGTCCAACCAGGGCGGACAGATGCTGGCGCAAGGCGCAACGACGGTCTACTCGGCCGGCGCCATCAACAATGCACTGGGCGAGATACAGGCGGGCGGCGCGCTGGGCGTCAAGGCGTCCTCGCTGGACAACGGCGCGGGCCGGCTGGTCTCGCTCAATGCCGATGGCCTGTCCGTCGCCGCCACGGGCGCGCTGACCAATACGGCGGGCACGACGGCGAACGGTGCCAAGGGCGGCGTGATCGGCGGCAACGGCAGCGTGCGGCTGAAGGCCGGGACACTGGCGAATCAGGGCGAGATCAACGCGCAGGCCAATGCCGGCCTGGATGCCCGGTCGCTGGACAACGACCGCGGCAGCATCACGGCGGGCGATGCGCTGACGGCTACCGTCGCCGGCGCAGCGAGCAACCGCCAGGGCACCATGTCGGCGGGCACGCTTGACGTCACGGCAGGCTCGCTCGACAACGGCGCGGGCCATATCGAGGGCGGCCGGGTCGGCATCCGCACGGCGGGCGACCTGGCCAACCGTGGCGGCGCGATCAGCCAGTTCGGCGAGGGCGACACGGTCATCAATGCCGGTGGCGCCTTCGACAATACCTCGGGCACGCTGGCCACCAGCGGGAAGAACCTGACGCTGGACGCGCAATCGCTGTCCAACGACAGTGGCCGCGTCGCGCATGCGGGCAACGGCACGCTGGCGCTGACAAGCCACGGCGCGCTGGGCAATGCCGCCGGCATCCTCCAGACCAACGGCGCGCTGGACGTGCAGGCCGCCGGTGCAGTGACCAACACGGGTGGGCGGATCGAAGCCGCCGGCACGCACGGCGCACTGTCGCTTGCCGCCCGGAGCGTGGACAACACGGGCGGGCGCGTCGTCAACGTGGGCGACGGACTGACCCGCGTGCGGGCGCGGCAGGCGTTGGTCAATGCCAATGCGGGCCTGATCGGCGGCAACGGCAAGGTGCAACTGGTGGCCGGCGCACTGGCCAACCACGGCCAGATCACCGCCAAGGGCGATGCCAGCCTGGATGCGCAATCGCTCGACAACGACCAGGGCCGCGTCACGGCGGGCACCGCGCTCACCGCCACGGTGGCCGGCGTGGCAAGCAATCGCCAGGGCACGCTGTCGGGTGGCGTGGTCGATCTGTCGGTGGCGTCGCTGGACAACGGCATGGGCCTTGTCGAAGGCGGCCAGGTCGGCATCCGCACAACGGGCGGCTTGTCCAACCGTGGCGGCGCCATCAACCAGTTCGGCAAGGCCGACACCGTCATCAACGCCGGCGGTGCCTTCGACAACACCTCGGGCACGCTGGCCACCAACGGGAAGAACCTGACGGTGGACGCGCAGTCGCTGGCCAATGACGGCGGGCGCATCGCGCACGCCGGCGGCGGCGCGCTGGCCCTGACGAGCCGGGGCGCGCTGGGCAATACCGCCGGCGCCATCCTGAGCAATGGCACGCTCGCCGTGCAGGCCGCCTCGCTGGACAACACCCGGGGCAACCTGTCCGCGCAAGGCGCCGCCAGGGTCGCCACCGGCGCAGTCCTGATCAACCGCCAGGGCACGCTCTACGGCCAGTCTGGCCTGTCGCTCACCAGCCAGGGCCAGGTGGATAACACCAACGGCACGGCGCAGACCGGCGGCGACCTGCTCCTCGCTGCCGATGGCACGCTGAGCAACGCCGGCGGCACGCTCACCGCCAACGGGGCGCACGGCAAGGCCACCGTATCCGCGTCCGGCATCGACAACCGCGGCGGGCGGATTGCCAACGCGGGCGATGGTGCCACCACCGTCACCGCAACCGGTTCGCTGGACAACACCGGCGGCACGCTCGGGGGCAATGGCGACGTCAGTCTCGCCGCCAGCGATCTCGACAACACTGGTGGCGCGCAAATCGCCGCGGCCGGCGCGCTGACGCTGGGCATCACCCGCAGCGTGGACAATCGCGGCGGCAGGATCTACGGCGGCAAGGGCCTGAGCCTGGACCAGGCCGGCGCCACGCTCGCCAATGACAGCGGCACCGTGCTTGGCGGCGCCGACGTCCAGATGAAGGTCGCGTCGATGACGAACCAGGGCGGCGCGGTACGCGCCAACCAGGACATCGGCGTATCCAGCGCTGGCGGCACCGTCAGCGGCAGYGGCGAGATGACGGCGGGGCGCAACCTGACGCTCAGCGTGGCGGGCGACTATCTCAACGATGCGGCCAACAAGCTCAGTGCCGACGGCGACATGCAGATCAACGCCGGCGGGACGCTGACCAACACCGGCACGCTGGCGGCGCGCGGCAGCCTGGCCGTGCAAGGCGCGAACGTGAACAACGCCGCTGGCGCCGGCATCAACGCGCAGTCCACCACCGTGCGGGCCGACAACGCCATCAACAACGCCGGGCGCATCGAAGGCCATGCCGTCAACACCCTGAGCGGCACCCTGGCCAACACCGGCGCGGTGATCGGCAACACGGTACAGGTACAGGCAAGCGACATCAGCAACACCGGCCCGGCCGCCGTCATCGCCGCCGCGCGGGACCTCAGGATCCATGCATCCAATGCCGTCTCCAACCTGGACGGCGCGCTGATCTACAGCGCCGGCAACCTGCAGATCGCCCGCGACGGCACGCGCGACCCGGGTACCGGCATGCTGGCCAACCAGATCAACGTACTCAACAACCGCTCGGCTGCGATCGAAGCGGATGGCGATATCGATATCGCCGCGCGGGCGGTCAACAACACGCGTACCAGCATCGTGACGGAGGCGGGCACGCCGCAGCAGACCGCGGCCCGGACACTAACCACGTGGTTCGCGGGGTTCACGGGCACCGAGCAGCGGAACCACAAGAGCATCACCTTCCCGAGCTGGAACTGGGCGGGGGCGAGCGCGCCTGTCAGCGCCAGCCTGATCAATGCCCTGCGCAGCCCGATCACGGTCGAGGTACCCAAGACCACGGTCGCCAGCTTCGACCCCAACACCAAGACGCTGTCGTTCACGCAGGCGCCGGTTGAGGCGTATTTCAACCCGCAACAGCCCGGCTGCGCGAATGACAATGACTGCTTCACTCCGCCGCCGATCCTGACCCGGCCCATCACCACCAGCAGCACGCAGTACTACCAGGACATCCAGGACACGGGGACGACCTACAAGATCACCTTCTGGCCCGACTGGGATCCGGCCAGGCACATCCGCCCGGACCAGGTGCGCGTGCGCTACGACCTCGGGCCGGACTATCACGACTACAGCGAGATATCGCGCACGACCGTCGCCACCACCGCGACCGACCGGCTGGTCAGCGCGACCCCCGCAGCCAGGATCCAGGCCCAGGGCACCATCCGCGTCAACAGCGACGGCGGCACCATCCTCAACCAGTCCTCCATCATGGCTGCCGGCGGCAGCCTGATCCGGCGCGCGGTTGCCAGCGAGGTACAGGACATCGGCACGGTGCTGCAGCAGACGGTCAGCACCACCGACACATCCACCTTCTATTGGCACCGGAAGAACGGTAGCAACAGCGATACGCAGGAAGTCCCGTATCCCACCACGCCACAGAACCCCACCACGGTGGCGGCGCTGCCAGCCCTTGCCACCGCCAACCAGTCGGTGCAAACCACCGCGCAGGACATCACCGTCGGCTCGGTCAACCGCGTCGGCCAGACCGTCACCGGCAGCGGCGTGGCGGGCGGCGGCGCCTCCGGCACGCTGCCCGGCAGTGTCGCGGGCACGGCCGGCGCCGCGCCAACCCTTGGCGCGGGCGCCGTCGCGGCAGCCACCGGCGCTACCAGCCGCCCGCAGACCCTGGGCAC
>NZ_JBFTLX010000310.1:0-7460 GCF_056396665.1 Cupriavidus sp. 05T313
TTCTTCCAGACCGAGGGTTGCACCACAAAGTCGCGCAGACGCTCRTCTTGGGAAGCGCCCTTGCACGCATGGTAACGAACAAGAATCAACTCGACCGCTTCATCCCGAAACACCGGCTTATCGTGAATCAGCTGCAGCAATCTCGGAATCCGCTGCCTGAACTCCGCATCCGTGGTTGCGGTGGCTTGGCGAACGACCCCCAATACCAAGGCGTGCCAAAACCAGCTTGAAGGGGGGATGCCGAGGTCGGCAGCAATTCTCTCGACCGGCCCGGTGTCGCCCATCAGGTAGCTACGTGCGTATTTGTCTGCCGGCTTGTCGGTCAATACCTGTGACTCGCTCCGGAGCACGGCCACCCAATCGGGAACCTGCGAGCTGCCCGTCCCCCTGTCAATGACGGGCCAGCTCCGTTCGAGGAAAAGGCGAAGTTGTTGCCAGCCGGCCTTCGCCGCATCCGACACGCTAGCGCTGGGGTCAAAGGAAAAATATGAGCTCAGCAGGCCATGCCAGGTAAGCCGCCACAGCTCGCCGTTTTGCGCCTCGACCTCATAGGAGGCCAGGAGCGCAGGGAAGTGCTTACAGCCAAGCGCCACGACGCCCGACAACTCACGAATCGGCTCCGCCAGGGCCGACGCCGCGAGGTCGCGCTGCCACGCATTGAGCGTTTGACCGCGAACGAGGGCTCGGGCGGCCGCATAGGCATCCTCTCGGTTCCGTTCCCCTTGGCTGTATCCCTGAAACAACTTCTCCGACTCGGCGGCTTGTTGTTTGACATACTCGGGGAAGCCGAATTTGCCTCCCGAGATGTCCATCGAGGCCAGCGCATCGGCCAACCCGAACCTCAGGCGCTCTAGCGCCACCGTGGCTAGCACTGTCCGAACTCCTTGGTGTTGGTGAGCGCGTTCGCCGGCGGCCCCTTTTCGTCTACCCCCCAGAACTCAATCTTTAGCTCCACGCGGCGGCTGGCCGCCTTGTCCTGGCGAATGGAATTGAAGGAATAACCGCCGACCAGAAAGAGGTCCTGGACTTGCCGGAGCTGAGACGCCGTCAAAATGCGTTCGCCCGTCGCGGGGCGAGCAAACAGCATACATACCACGCTTCGGCTACGATTGAGACTCAGGCCAAGGTTATAGAGGTACGTGCCATCCTGGTCCGTGAACCCTTCCACGACCACCCGACGCATCCATCGCTGCCCTTCCGGGGTCGACTTGGCGTTCAATAGCACTGGAATATAGTCACGCAAGAAGCGTGCAGCGTCCGGCTTGATGGAGTAGTCGCCACTCTCGAACCGTACGACGTCGCCCAAGTCAATACGGTAGGTCGACTCGTCGACGTTGACATTCTTCTGGGCAGAGTCTCGCTTGATTTGCGCCATCACGCCGCGAATATCCTTCTCGCGCTGAATCTTCGCTTCCTCTTCAGCCRTCAGGTTCTTGGTGACGGCGACAAGGGTCACCGCCATCACCACCAGAAACAGCGTCATGAGTGCCGTCATCAGGTCGGAGAACGAAATCCAGAACGGACTTTCGCCCTCCGCCTTGGCGCCACGCTTGAGAATTACCCGGCCGAGCATCTCACGTCTTCCTCATACGATGAACTGCGGTCGCCAGTTCCTGCACGACGCCATTCAAGTGCCCCGTCCCCTGCGAGAGGTGACGGTCAGTCTCTGCGATGGTCTGCTTGACGGAACCGACCAGCTGAATGCCAAACTCATGGAACGCCTTCAGAAGGGCATCATTGACGCTATCCAGATGCGTACGGCTATCGGACTCGGCTCGCCGCAACGCTTCCACGCTGGCCTTAATGCTCTCGACCAGGTCCTTAGAGACGCCCGCCTCCTTCTTCGCCGCTTCGATTAGGCCGGTCAGCGATGCCACCTGCGCGTCGACGGTCCTGCGCGTGGAGTCGTACTGGTCAAATCCACGCTGGACCGCCACTGCCGCCACCTGCAGCGTGTTTGCTGCCGACGTCAGCTGCTCCGACACCCGTGTCGACCGGTCAAACACGCCACTTACCGCACTTCCTGCAGACTCAAAACGCTGGGCTGCGGCACTCAGGGTCAAGGCGCCCTGATTCATGCCGTCGATAGCGCGCAAGGATACGTTGCCCAGGGCATCAATATTGTGTTGCGTCTTGGTGACCTGGTCGGCGACGGACTTGAGCAGACCATCCACCTGCGTTGTGAGCCCCCCGACGAGCTGGTTGGTCTGGTCACTCAGCTGTTGATTGCGACTCGTCTCCTCGGCTGCGGCCGCCTTGCGGAAGCCCTCCATGCGCTCCATGCCGGCGGCAACCTCCCCCAGCACCTTCATGACCGCGTCATCCATCGCGCGCTTCGACTTTTCCTGCTCATCGCTGACCAGGCTCCGGAACTCCTGGACAAACTGCCGCATCTGGTCCGTGAGAACCTGCTGATTATCAGCCGCCTTCTTCATCGCCTCTTCCAGCGTGCCACTCATCTGGCTGGCGGCGTGTTCATTGGTGGTCTTAATATCCGACAAAAGGCTTTGAAGCGATGACTGGACGGCAGTCATTGCGTCCATGGACCGCTGCATTTGCTCATTGATGCCGCGCATCTGGCCGCCGAATGTATCCTCCAGCTTCGCCATAAACCCGGACAGCATGGTCTCCAACATCCCCGTGACCGCTTCGCCGTTGCCGCGGTGGGTCTGCTCCATCGCGTCCGTCATCCGTTGAATCGGCGCAGCCAGAGACCCGGAGATGGTCTCTCCGATACGGTCGCCCAGCAGTCGGGAAGCTTCCTGCTGAGCCTGAATTTGACGGTCGACCAGGTTGTTCATCAACTTGGTCATGTCTTCGACCAACGCATCCTTAAGCTGCGCGGTATGTGCCTCATTGCGCTCGGACGATTGCACCAGCCGAGACAGATATTCTTCCCCCGCCCCCGTCTCATACAACGCATCGATAGCCTGGTTCAGACGCTCGACCAACTGGTAGAGGCAGGCCAGGACAAGCCTGCTGGCGAAGGTCACGCCCATCGCGCAACCGATTGCAGCAGCGGACGCCACAAAGGCGTGCTGCACCCCCGCCATCAACGGCTTCAGCCCCGACACGGCGGCGGCAGTGGAAGAGGGGTCAAATTTCCCCAGCCCATCCAATAGGCCCGCAAAGGTGCCGATGATGCCGAGCCCAGTAAGAACACCCGGCAGATGGCGCGTGAAATCGTCGAACAGGCGACTGTCCACAAGCACTTCCCGGGTGAAGAACGCTTCTGCCGGCACCGTGGCTCGCACCTCCACCACGCTCAACTCCCCGTTCGACGCCTTCTTCAACTCATGAAGCGTGTGGCTGTACTCCGCCCACAAATGCTTGACAGGCGCCCAGCGAAAAATATCGGCAAGGTCATCAGGACGGACGCTGCTGCCAGCCTTGCGCAACAGTTCGATGCGGCGGACGGATGCGCGCAGGCGCCACCACAAGGGTATGCCACGTATCCCGTAGCCGACCAGAAACGCTCCGGTCAGCAGGACAACCAGCACAAAGACGCCGAGGGGTAAGCCGCCCAACTGGCCCAAGGTGGGGCTGATGCCCGCCAGAAACGTCTGCAGTCCACTCATCGCCCCCTCCCCACTGCCGTCGTTTCTTGGCGAGTTGAAGACTCCCCGCCGATGCCATGGCGCTGACAGTAGTCGGCCAGTACCACCTCGAGCATATTGGTGAGGCTGCGCTTCTCCCGCTGTGCGGCTGCCTCAAGGAGGGCTTTGAAGTGAGGCGTCACGCGGAAGCTGATGCCGACAGATTTCTCTGAACTCATAACGGAATGTGTATGGCGTTTTACAATACACATTACATCACGTGTTACCAAAGGTTACAATGTGTAACCGGAAGCGCAGTGTGTTTCCGCGCACACAGATGGGCGGCAGCGCYGGCACGTATCGACCGTGTACGCACCGTGAACGAACGCCGCGACCCGTGCCGGTAGGCCGCTCCGCCAGACGGCGCGACGAGCCCACGCTCGCCTCGTCGCGGTGCACCCGGCGGGACCCCATGCTGGCCATGACGGCACACTGACTCGAGAGCGCCCCCGCCGTTGCGACGAACCGCATCACCAAACCCTCGCTGGCCCGGGTGTGGCAACGCGCGGTGACGAGCGCCGGACGCCCGTCACCGCTGCGCCGGCTCCCAAATTGGGCCGGCCGGACTGCTACAGAACGCTGCTACAGCGCGCGGCCCCGCGGCGGGCTGGCGCCGCCGCTGCCGGGCCCCTATACTGCCCTTGCAGTCTCCCTGCCACGCGTGCTATGGTGCGGCTTCCAGGAGAATGAGGCGGTCTGGCTACCACCGGATTACCCCCTCTACCGAAGGCGTACCCCTGAAACGCTCAGGTGCAGAAGACTGGAAACCGATAAAACTGGAGAGCGCCGGACCGGACCACCAAGCGTGGCGCGGCATGCGGCCGCCGAAGGGGCAAGCCGGCACCCGTGGTGGGTGCGGCGAATCTCTCAGGCAAAAGGACAGTGGGGGCAGACAGGCCAGATGGCCTGTCTGCCCCTTTTTGCTGTCCGGAGCCTGAAGAATGAAAGTCATCGTGATGGGAGCCGGCGTGATCGGCGTCGCTTCTGCGTGGTACCTGGCCAAGGCCGGGCATGAGGTGGTGGTGCTGGAGCGCAACGCGGGCGCCGCCCGGGAAACCAGTTTTGGCAACGGCGGCCAGATCTCGGTCAGCCATGCCGAGCCGTGGGCCAACCCGGCCGCGCCGCTGAAGATGCTGCGCTGGCTGGGCCGGGAGGATGCGCCCCTGCTGTTCCGCCTGCGCGCCGACCCGGCGCAATGGTCGTGGGGACTGAAGTTCCTGCGCGAGTGCACGGCTAAGCGCTCCACCCACAATATGATCCAGTTGCTCAACCTGGGCACATACAGCCGCGCCAGCCTGCAGGCCCTGCGCGAGGAAACCGGCATCGAGTATGACCACCTGACGCGCGGCATCCTGCATTTCTACACCAGCCAGAAGGAATTCGACGCGGCCATCGAGCCGGCGCGCATCATGCGCGAACTGGGCTGCGAGCGCCGCGTGATCGGGCCCGACGAAGTCGTACGCCTGGAACCGGCGCTGTCCAATATCGCGCCGCGCCTGGCTGGCGCCACCTATACCAGCGAGGACGAATCCGGCGACGTGCACCGCTTCACCACCGAGCTGGCGGCCAAGTGCGAGGCGCTTGGCGTGCGCTTCCGCTACGGCGTGCGGGTGCAGCGCCTGCATGCCGATGGCGGCAGGATGCGCGGCGTGGAGATCGCCGATGAAACCGGCGGCTACCAGATCGAAAGCGCCGATGCCTATGTGCTTGCGCTGGGCAGCTTCAGCCCGATGCTGGCGCGCCCGCTGGGGGTGAAGCTGGATATCTATCCGGCCAAGGGCTACTCGGTGACGCTGCCGGTACTCGACCCCGCGCGCGCGCCCAGCGTGAGCCTGACCGACGACGAGTACAAGCTGGTGTTCTCGCGCTTTGGCGACCGCCTGCGCGTAGCGGGCACCGCCGAGCTCAATGGCTATGCGATGGACCTGAACCCGGTGCGCTGCGACGCCATCGTCAAACGCACGCTGGACGTGTTCCCGGACATGAGCCGTCCTGAACTGGCGCGCTTCTGGACGGGCCTGCGCCCGGCCACGCCGGGCAACGTGCCGTATATCGGTGCCAGCGGGATCGACGGCCTCTACCTCAACACCGGCCACGGCACGCTGGGCTGGACGCACGGCTGCGGCTCGGGCCGCGCCATTGCCGACATCATCAGCGGTTATGTGCCGGAAGTGGACTTTGCCTTCAGCGGCGAGCTGCCGGCGCACAAGGGCCCACGCGCGCTTGCCGCGGCGGCAAGCCCGGCCGGCGTGACGGCACACTGAGCGCGAACTGCGGCGTTCGTTACCGCGCCCGGCCACCTGCGCCGGGCGCTTTGCCTTTAACATGTGCGTCCACGACTCCGCAGGCTCCCCATGAAGCTTAACCAGCTGCGCGCCCTGGCCGCCATCGCCGACACCGGCAGCATCCAGGAAGCCTCCCGCATCCTTCACCTGACGCAGCCCGCGCTGAGCAAGGCCATCAAGGAACTGGAGAGCAGCGTAGGCGCCACCTTGTTCGTGCGTTCGAGCAAGGGCGTGCGCCTTACCCCCCATGGCCAGCGGCTGGTCACGCATGCCCGGCTGATCAGCGAGAACGTGCGGCGCGCGCGCGAGGACCTGGAAGACATGATGGGCAGCGTGGTCAGCGAGATCACGGTTGGCGTGACGCCGGTCACGGCGGTGATGCGGCCGATGGCGGCCTGCCTGAGCACCTTCCGGCGCGAGTTTCCCAACGCGCGCCTGCGCGTGCAGGAGATGCGGCCGACGCAGTTGCTGGAGCACCTGCGCGAGGGCACCATGGACTTTGCCGTGACCTCCCAGTTGCTGCCGGCAGACCGCGGGCTGGATTGCACCCAGGCCTGCCGCCTGCCGACCATCATTGCCGGGCGGCGCGGGCACCCGCTGCGCGCGGCCCGCTCGGTGCGCTTGCTGCAGCAGGCAGACTGGCTGGTGCTGGACCCGCTCTCCGACACCAGTYCGCCCTTTCACCAATTGTTCGCGGGCAATGGCCTGGCGCCCCCCGCGCGCGTGATCGAGTGCACTTCCATGGGACTGGCGCTGGAACTGTGCTGGAAGGCGGATACCCTGATCCTGCTTTCCAGCGAATCGCGCGGCAGCAAGTTCGTCACGGACAATATGGACTTCATCGAGGTGGAAGAGCCGGTGCCCGAGCGCGCCATCTCCCTGGTCACGCGCGACCGGCACGTACTGACCTGGGCCGCGGCTCGCCTGCACGACGCCATGCTGGAAGCGCTTTCCGGCAACTCCCCGGCCCCGGGCGGYGCGGCCGCCCCCTGAACTGGCCTGCGCCTGCGCCGTTGCATGGACGCGCGTAAGCTGCCCCCCGCCGGCTTGCGCGGCACCCCTCCCCCCTTTGAGCATCGCCCGCCATTCCCGATGGCTGGCGCCCATGCCCGCTTGTTCCCGCCCATTTCCGCCTATCCCCGCCTATTCCCGATCCTCATACCCATGAAAAAAAGCGAAGTGCTTATCCGGCGCCTCGCTCTTACCATGCCAGCACACCAGTAGAGACGGCGCCGCGCCGCAGCCGTCCCGAGCCAATCCCACCCGAGGAGGAAAGCATGACCCACGCGCCTACCGCGCTATCCAGCCCCGCCGGCACGGCATCCACCGCCGCCCCTACCGCGGCCCGCCCGCATTCGCGCCGCGCCATCGTCGCCGCCGCGATCGGAAACGGGCTGGAGATCTACGACTTCACCGTCTACAGCTTCTTCGCCGCCACCATCGGAAAGTTGTTCTTTCCGTCGAGCAGCCCGCTGGCTTCGCTGTTGCTGTCCTTTGCCACGTTTGGCGCCGGTTTCGTGATGCGTCCGCTCGGCGCGGTGCTGATCGGTGGCCTTGCCGACCGGCGCGGCCGCAAGAC
>NZ_JBFTLX010000311.1:0-12825 GCF_056396665.1 Cupriavidus sp. 05T313
GTGCGGCAGCGGCAGCAGCGGCGGGCGCCGGTGCGGCAGCAGCCGGTGCGGCGGCGCCAGCGGTGGCTTCGGTGTCGATCTTGGCGATCACTTCGTCGGCGACCACGGTGTCGCCATCGTTGCGGATGATTTGCGACAGCACGCCGGCCGACGGGGCGGGCACTTCGAGCACGACTTTGTCGGTCTCGATTTCAATCAGGATTTCGTCTTGGGCAACCGCTTCGCCCGGCTTCTTCTTCCAGTTCAGCATGGTTGCTTCTGCAACCGATTCAGAGAGTTGCGGAACCTTGACGTCAACAATAGCCATGGTTGGAATTTCCTTGATGTATTCGTTTTTGCTTAAGGCAGGTGGCAAAAAACATGGCGGTGCGCGCTCTTCGCGCGCGCCGCCATGCTGGCCACGATCATTTGGTCAGGACAAAGCCCTTGAGCTTGGAGAACGCCGCATCCAGCAGCGCCTTTTGTTGCTCGTTGTGCTTGGCGTAGTAGCCCACCGCCGGCGATGCCGAGGCGGGACGACCTGCGTAACCGAGCTTCTGGCCTTCCGCCATGTTTTCCATGATGAAATGCTGGACGAAGAACCAGGCACCCTGGTTCTGCGGCTCGTCCTGGCACCACACGATTTCGTTGGCGTTCGGGTACTTCTTCAGCTCGGCTGCCACTGCCTTGTGCGGGAACGGATACAGCTGTTCCATGCGGATGACGGCCGTGTCGGTAGCGCCGCGTTCCTTGCGGGTGTTGACCAGGTCGWAGTAGACCTTGCCCGAGCACATGATSACGCGCTTGACCTTGCTGGCGTTCAGTTCTTCGTGATCGGGGATGACCGTCTCGAAGTGACCCTTGGCCAGGTCGGACAGTGGCGAGACCGCATCCTTGTTACGCAGCAGCGACTTCGGCGTCATGATCACCAGCGGCTTGCGGAACAGACGGATCATCTGGCGGCGCAGCAGGTGGAAGATCTGGGCCGGCGTGGTCGGCTGGCAGACCTGCATGTTGTGGTCCGCGCACAGCTGCAGGAAGCGCTCGATGCGCGCCGAGCTGTGTTCCGGACCCTGGCCTTCATAGCCGTGCGGCAGCATCAGGGTCAGGCCCGAGGCGCGGCCCCACTTCACTTCGCCGGAGGAGATGAACTGGTCGATCACCACCTGGGCGCCGTTGACGAAGTCGCCGAACTGGGCTTCCCAGATCACCAGCGCGTTCGGCTCGGCCGTGGAGAAGCCATATTCGAAGCCGAGCACGGCCTCTTCCGACAGCACCGAGTCGATCACCGTGAACGGTGCCTGGTTTTCCGACACGTTCTGCAGCGGCACGTAGCTGCCGGCATCCCAGCGCTCGCGGTTCTGGTCATGCAGGACCGAGTGGCGGTGCGTGAACGTACCGCGGCCTGCATCCTGGCCGGTGATGCGCACCGGGTAGCCCGAAGCCACCAGCGACGCGAAGGCCAGGTGCTCGCCCATGCCCCAGTCGAGCGCCTGGTCGCCGCGGCCCATGTTGGCGCGATCCTTGACAACCTTCTCGACCAGCGGGTGCAACTTGAGGTGCTCGGGGATGGCGGTAATGCGTTCGGCCAGGCGCTTGAGCTCGGTCACCGGCACGGCGGTGTCGGCGGCGTCGGTCCACTTGCGGTTCAGGAACGGCATCCAGTCCACGGCGAACTTGTTCTTGAAGTTCGACAGGACGGGGTCGACCGTGTGCTTGCCCGCATCCATGGCGGCGCGGTATTCCTTGACCAGTTGATCGCCGAAGTCAGCGGGCACCAGGTTTTGCGCAGCCAGCTTGTCAGCGTACAGCTTGCGCGTGCCCGGGTGCTGGGCGATCTTCTTGTACATCAGCGGCTGGGTAACGGCCGGGGTGTCCTGCTCGTTGTGGCCCAGCTTGCGGAAGCAGATGATGTCGACCACGACATCCTTCTTGAATTCCATGCGGAATTCCACCGCCAGCTGCATGGCGAACACCACGGCTTCGGCATCGTCGCCGTTCACGTGCAGCACCGGTGCCTCGATCATCTTGACGACGTCGGTGCAATACAGCGTGGAGCGCGAGTCGCGCGGGTCCGAGGTGGTGAAGCCGATCTGGTTGTTGATCACGATGTGCATCGTGCCGCCCGTGCCGTAGCCGCGGGTCTGAGCCAGGTTCAGCGTTTCCATCACCACGCCCTGGCCTGCGAAGGCCGCGTCGCCGTGCACTTGCACCGGCAGCACTTCCGCATGGCCTGCGGGTTCGCCGCGGCGTTCCTGGCGGGCCTTGACCGAGCCTTCCACGACCGGGTTGACGATTTCCAGGTGGGAAGGATTGAAGGCGAGCGACAGGTGGATCGGGCCGCCTTCGGTGGAGACGTCGCTGGAGAAGCCCTTGTGGTACTTCACGTCGCCGGCCGGCAGGTCGTCGACGTGCTTGCCCTCGAATTCGGCGAACAGGTCAGCCGGCATCTTGCCCAGCGTATTGACCAGCACGTTCAGGCGGCCGCGGTGGGCCATGCCGATGACGATTTCCTGCACGCCCTTGCTGCCGCTGTGCTGGATCAGTTCGTCCATGGCGGCGATGAAGCTTTCACCGCCTTCGAGCGAGAAGCGCTTCTGGCCAACGTACTTGGTGTGGAGGAAACGCTCCAGGCCTTCGGCCGCCGTGAGGCGGTCGAGGATATGCTTTTTCTTCTCGAGCGTGAACACCGGCTTGGAACGCGTGGTTTCCAGACGCTCTTGCCACCAGCGCTTTTGCGCCTGGTCGCTGATGTACATGAACTCGGCGCCGATGCTGCTGCAATAGGTTTCGCGCAGGTTGTTGAGCAGCTCGCGCAGGCTCATCGATTCCTTGCCGAAATACGTATTGCTGGCGTTGAAGACGATATCGAGATCGCTTTCCGAGAAGCCGTAGAAGGCCGGATCGAGATCCGGCAGGGGCGGACGTTCCTGGCGCTTGAGCGGATCCAGGTCAGCCCAGTGCGAACCGATGTTGCGGTAAGCGGCGATCAGCTGCGTGGCAGCGACGCGCTTGCGCCCCATATCGGAGTCGGCCGAAGCAACAATTGTCTTGATCGGGCCCGCCTTGGCGCGCTCTGCGAACGAGGCGACGATGGGAGCGTGGGGGATATCGCGGGCGTTGGAGCCATCGACAGCCGGCACGTTCTGCATCGCGTCGAAGTACGCGCGCCAGTTATCGGGAACCGAGGAGGGATTTTCGAGGTAGGCCTCGTACAGCTCTTCTACATAGGGGGCATTGCCGCCGAAGAGGTACGAATTGCTCTGATACTGCTGCATCATGGGGCGCTCACTATTATCCGGGAATGCCGGAATAAAGCGGGTTTATCAACCTTCCGCGACACGGCTTGACCGGTTAGCGGATTGCAAACAACTCTTTAGGGGCAGCAACCGAAACATATTCATGCATCATTATGCAAACGGCACCACAGCGGGTGCCGAACTGTTCAGTCGCCCTGAAAGGGTCAGTTGTGCGTGGAAGGACCTAAGTCTTCACTCGCATAAGGATAGCACGTTTGACACATAAGCCGGGGGAATTTTGCCTCACGGCCCTTTTGCGGGCGTGCCACGTTGCGTAGAGGCCAATGCACGCAGCCAGCAAGGCAGCAGGGCCTGCCGGTTCGATAGCATGGACAGGAAACCAAAACCAATGGAGCGCTCGGTGTATTTCTCGAAATATCTACGCCAATCCGGCGCGAACGGCAGCCAATAATGCCAGCTCCCACCATCAACGCCGCCGCACCGAGCGCCGGCCCCGCCACATGGCGGGCAGACCTGGTGGCCGGGCTAGCCATCGCCGGTCTGTTGCTCCCCGAAGCCGTGGCCTATTCCGGTATTGCCGGACTGCCGCCGCAAGCCGGCGTGATCGCGCTCTTCGCCGGCCTGTTGGTCTACGGCGTGCTTGGCAGCAGCCGCTTTGCCATTGTCTCGGCCACGTCATCGTCGGCAGCGGTGCTGCTGGCTGCCACCACCGCTGCGGCAGAAGGTGACATGGGACTGCGCATCGCGCTTGGCACCGCGGTCATCCTGCTGGCGGGGGTGTTGTTCCTGCTGGCGTCGCTGGCGCGCCTGGGGGCGATTTCCAGCCTGATCGCCAAGCCCGTGCTGCGCGGCTTTGCATTGGGGCTGGCGCTGACCATCGTGCTTAAGCAATGCCCGAAGATCCTGGACATTCATCCGGCGCATGGCGACTTCCTGCGCCTGGCCTGGGAACTGCTCGCCGGATGGCGCCACTGGAACCTGGCAGGCGCGGCGGTGGCCCTGGTGGCGCTGGCGCTGCTGCACGTGTTCGCGCGCTGGCGCGCCATGCCGGGCGCGCTGCTGGTCATCGCCGCCGGCATCGTGCTCGATCTCAGCGGCTGGACCCAGGCGCACGGCGTGGCGGCCGTCGGCAACATCGCCTTGCAGTTCTCGGCGCCGCGGGTGCCGGAACTGACCCCGACCGACTGGATGCGAGTGGGCGAGCTGGCGGCCGCGCTGGCGCTGATCCTCTACGCCGAAAGCTACGGCTCGATCCGCACCTTTGCCATGCGCCATGGCGATATCGTCTCCCCAAACCGCGACCTAGCGGCACTGGGGCTAGCCAATCTCGCCTCGGGGCTGTTCCAGGGCATGCCGGTGGGTGCGGGTTTTTCCGCCACCTCGGCCAACGAAGCGGCCGGCGCGCAAAGCCGCCGCGCCGGCCTGGTTGCCGGCACGGTGGTCTTTGCCGCTGTGTGCACGCTGCTCCCCTGGATCTCGCACACGCCGGAGCCGGTACTCGCGGCCATCGTGATCCGCGCGGTCGGGCATAGCCTCAATCCGGGCAGCCTCAAGCCGTATTTCGACTGGCGGCGCGACCGGCTGGTCGCGCTGACCGCCTTTGCCGGCGTGCTGTTGCTGGGTGTGCTGCATGGGCTGCTGCTGGCGATCGGGGTCAGCCTGGCGATGCTGCTRCAACGCTTGTCGCGCCCGCAGGTTACGTGGCTGGGCCGCTGGGCCGATAGCCACGACTTCGTCGACATGGCGCGCCACCCCGAGGCCACCGCGCCCAAGGGACTGCTGATCGCGCGCCCGGAAGTCCCGCTGTTCTTCGGCAATATCGATAGCGTGCTTGGCACCGTGCGCCAGGCACTGGCGCACGAGCACCCCCAGTATGGCCTGGTGCTAAGCCTCGAAGAATCGTCGGATCTCGACGGCACCGTCCTGGAAGCCCTGGGCGAACTGGCGGTGTTTGCGAAGGCACACGGCATACCGCTGCGGCTCGCGCGGGTCAAGGACGAGGTGCGCGACCTGCTGGCCCACGCGCGCAACCCGGCCCTGCCCGAAGAAATGTGGCGCGGCTGGAGCGTGGACGACGCGGTCCGCGACGCGCTGGCGCAACCTGCATGAACAGGCGATGCGCCCGCGCCTGGCGGACTAGCCCTGGCGCGGCGCGATCAGGTCGACCGCGTCGGTAATCAGCGCGTCGAGCCCCCAGCCAAGCAGTTCAGTCGCGCGCTCCGGGTCATTGACCGTATAGCAGGCCACCCTGAAGCCGGCCGCATGGGCGGCCCGGATGACCTCGGCACTGAGTTCGCGATGATTGGCATCGAGCGCCACGCAGTCCAGACGGCGCAGCCGCTCCAGCCAGTCGGGTGGCAGCTTGTCGAGCAGCAGCGCGCGCGGCAGGCCCGGCGCGGCCCGACGGGCCGCCTCCAGCGACTCTTCCGAGAACGACGACAACAGCGGCTGGGTGTCGCTGCCAGCCCACAGCGCCTGGGCATCGAGGGCCACGGCGGCGCCGGTACGCCATTCCGCGCCCGGCACCGGCTTGATCTCGATATTGACCATGAACCCGTTGGCGCGCGTATAGCGGGCAATCGCCGCCAGCGTGGGAACCGGCTCCCCGGCATAGGCCGGGCTATGCCAGCTGCCCGCGTCCAGCATGGCAATCTCACCCAGGGTCAGCGCATCGGCGCGACCCTGGCCGTTGGTGGTGCGGTCGAGCGTAGCGTCGTGCAGCAACACCGGCCGCCCGTCGCCCGACAGCTTCACATCGAACTCGAACATGCGATAGCCGAACGACGCGCCGTGGCGGAAGGCCGCCAGGGTGTTCTCGGGCGCCAGCTTGCCGGCGCCCCGGTGGGCGATATGGCGCGGATAGGGCCAGGCGGCTTGGGTCATGTCAGGCCTCGATGCGTTTGCCCGAATCGGCGTCGAAGAAGTGCAGGTGCTCGGCCGTGGCCGTAATCGGCAGGCGATCGCCGCCGCGCACCGGCATGTTGCTGTCCAGCCGCACCACGACCGGCTGGCCACCCAGCGTGCCGTAGGCAAAGGAATCGGCACCCAGCGCTTCCACCAGACGAACCTCGATTTCGGCAATCGCATCGTGCGCCGCGCACGGCTCGATATGCTCGGGACGCAGGCCAAGCAGCGCGCGCTGAGGCAGGTGCAGGCCCATCGGCAGGTGGCCGAGGGTGGCGGCTTGCCCTTGGGCGCCCTCCTTCTGCTCCACACGCATCTGCGCCTCGCCCTGCCCGCCATTGGTCCGCGCAACCGGCACGAGGTTCATCGGCGGCGAGCCGATGAAGCTGGCGACGAACGTGCTGGCGGGGCGCGCATAGACTTCCAGCGGCGTGCCGATCTGTTCCACGCGCCCGCCGTTGAGCACCATCATGCGGTCGGCCAGCGTCATGGCCTCGACCTGGTCGTGCGTCACATACATGCTGGTGGTACGCAGGCGCCGATGCAGTTCCTTCAGTTCCAGGCGCATCTGCACCCGCAGCTTGGCGTCGAGGTTGGAYAGSGGTTCGTCGAACAGGAACACGGCAGGCTCGCGCACGATCGCGCGGCCCATGGCCACGCGCTGGCGCTGGCCGCCCGACAAGGCGCGCGGCTTGCGCTCCAGCAGCGGCGCCAGCTCGAGAATGCCCGCGGCATGCTTGACGCGCTGCTCGATCTCGCTCTTTGCCATGCCACGTATCTTCAAGCCATAAGCCATGTTGTCGTACACGCTCATATGCGGATAGAGCGCGTAGTTCTGGAACACCATGGCGATGTCCCGCTCGGCGGGTTCGAGGTTATTGACGATCTTCTCGCCAATATGCACCTCCCCGCCACTGATGGCTTCAAGCCCGGCCACCATGCGCAACAGCGTGGATTTGCCGCAGCCCGACGGGCCGACAATGACGATGAACTCGCCATCGTTGATTTCCATATCGATGCCGTGCACAACCTTGACGTTGCCGGCGTAGGTCTTCTGTACGTTGCGAAGCGACAGTTTTGCCATTGCTATTCTTTCTCGCTGGGCAAGCGTGGCGGGCGCGCCAACCAGTGGGCACACMCCGCCCCGCCCGCTTATTTTTCGGTTTCGACCAGGCCCTTGACGAACCACTTCTGCATCAGCACCACCACGATCGCGGGCGGCACCATGGCCAGCATCACGGTGGCCATCACCAGGTTCCAGTCGGTGGCTGCGTCTCCGGAGCGGGAGATCATCAAAGTAGCTATCCAGCATGCCCAGGTCCGACACTACCTTGTAGGTCGGCAGGATCCGCACTTCCACCGGCAGCATCAGCGTGATGAAGATCATCCAGAAGAAGGTCTTGCGCAGCGGGAACTTGAAGTACACCACCGCGAAGGCCGAGATGATCGAAATCGCGATCTTGCCCAGCGAAATGCCCAGCGCCATGATCAGGCTGTTGAACATCATGCTGGAGACGGGGGAAGCGGACTCGCCCACGCCCCTGAACAGTACGGTGCGATAGTTCTCGAAGAAATGGCCGCCGGGGATCAGCGTCATCGGTGCGTCAAGCACCTGCTCCGCCGTCAGCGTGGAGGCCACGAAGGTGATATAGACCGGAAACGCCACTACCAGGATGCCGAGGATCAGCACCGCATGCGTGAGGAAATCCAGAAAGGGTCGTCGTTCTACCATGTTTGCGCCCGCCTGATCAGTATTGAACCTTGCGTTCCACGTAGCGGAACTGCACCACCGTGAGCGCGATCACGATCACCATCAGCACCACCGACTGCGCTGCCGAGCCACCGATGTCCATGCCGCGGAAACCGTCGTGGAACACCTTGTAGACCAGCGTGTTGGTGGAGTTGAACGGACCACCGTGCGTCACCGAGTCGATGATGGCGAAGGTATCGAAGAACGCGTACACCACGTTGATCACCATCAGGAAGAAGGTGGTCGGCGACAGCAGCGGAAAGATGATCGACCAGAAACGGCGCCACGGCCCCGCGCCGTCGATGGCGGCAGCCTCGATCAGCGACTTTGGAATGCTCTGCAGGCCCGCCAGGAAGAACAGGAAGTTGTAGCTGATCTGTTTCCACGCCGCCACCAGGATCACCAGGGTGAGAGCCTGCTGTCCGTTGAGCAGGAAGTTCCAGTCCATGCCCAGCGCGCGCAGCGCGTACGACACCACGCCCAGGCTGGGGTTGAACAGGAACATCCACAGCACGCCCGCCACTGCCGGCGCCACGGCATAGGGCCAGATCAGCAGCATCTTGTAGGCCATCGCGCCACGCAGCACGCGGTCGGCGAAATACGCCAGCACGAGCGCGAAGGAGAGCCCCACCAGCGTGACGCCCACGGCGAATACGCCGGTAATGCGGAAGGACTCCAGGTAGAGCGGATCATTCCACAGCGTGCGGAAGTTCTCCAGCCCGACAAAGTCCAGGTTGATGCCGAACGCGTCCTGCTGCAGCACGGACTGGTACAGGGCCTGGCCCGCGGGCCAGAAGAAGAAGATGAGCGTGATGGCGATCTGCGGAAAAACCAGCAGATAAGGCAGCCATCGCGATCGGAAGACAACCCGTTTTTCCATGGGCAATTGTCCAACGGATGCCGCGCGAAGCGGCATCAAACCAGATCACAGCGCGAGTCCGCGAAGCGGCGCGCCAACCAATCGGCGCATTGGCCGGGACGCACCCTTGCGGGAACGCCCCGGCCAATGCGCCGGGCCAACAAAAACGGGCGGGGTAGAGGGCTTCCTGGGGCTGCTTCTTGCCTGCCCAGACCGCTTCGAGTTCCTCGTCAACCACGGTACGGATCTGCACCAGGTTGCCGAGGCGCACGCCGCGCGACTTGTCGGTGGTTTTGACCACCATCTGCTCCACGGACACGTCGGCGCCCGGGTTCTTGTCATAGTAGCCGGACTTCTTGGTCAGCTCGTAGGCCGCCATGGTGACCGGCAGGTAGCCGGTAGCCTGGTGCCAGTCGGACTGGATTTCCGGACGCGACAGGTAGGTGAAGAACTTGGCCACGCCCTTGTACTCCTCGGCCTTCTTGCCGCCCATCACCCACAGCGAAGCGCCGCCGATGATGGTGTTCTGCGGGGCGCCCGGCACGTCCGCGTAGTACGGCAGCTGCGATACGCCGAAGGCGAACTTGGCATTCTTGCGGATATTGGCCAGCGAAGCCGACGAACCGGTGAACATCGCGCATTCGCCGTTATAGAACTTGGCCTGCGATTCCGACTTGCGCCCGCCGTAGCTGAAGTAGCCCTTCTTCACCATTTCCTGCAGGTTGGCGATGTGCTTGACATGCAGCGGGCTGTTGAAGACCAGGCGCGCATCGGTGCCGCCGAAGCCGTTGTTCTTGGTGGCGAACAGCGTGTTGTGCCAGGCCGAGAAGCTCTCCAGGTGCACCCAGCCCTGCCAGTCGGTGGTGTACGCGCACTGGCCGCCGGAGGCCTTGATCTTGGCCGAGTACTGCATCACTTCGGGCCAGGTCTTGGGCGGCTTGCTGGCGTCCAGGCCGGCCTTCTTGAAGGCGTCCTTGTTGTAATAGAAGACCGTGGTCGAACTATTGAACGGGAAGGACAGCATCTCGCCCTTGGACGAGGTGTAGTAGCCGGCGACGGCGGGGATGTAGATCTTCTGGTCGAATTTCTCCCCCGCATCCTTCATCACGGTGGATACCGGCTTGATGGCCCCCTTGGCGCTCATCATGGTCGCGGTGCCCACTTCGAAGACCTGCAGGATGGCAGGCTGCGTACCGGCGCGGAAGGCGGCGATGCCCGCTGCCATGGTCTCGTCGTAGTTGCCTTTATTGACCGGCACGATCTTGTAGTCGGACTGGCTGGCGTTGAACTTGTCGGCGATCTCGTTCACCTTGTCATTCAGCGCGCCCTGCATGGCATGCCACCATTGGATCTCCACAGCGGCGTGGGCGGTCCCGGCCCCGGCCAGCGCGGCAAAGGCCGCAATCTTCAGCACGGTACGTTGGAAGGTCATCGACAGCTCCTAGTTTTGTTTTCTCAGTACGGACAAAAATCGTCCGACTGTATGCAGTTTTTGTGACAGCCGGATGTTACCCCGCCGTGTCGGATTGGAAAACCGGGCATTTCTACTAAATTACAATAATATGACAACGATTTATCGACAGCTTGACAGGGTAAAATCTTGCGCTATGCAAGCCATCCACACCCTTCCCGCTCCGGCGCTGCGCCGCGTTCGCGGCGTACTGACCGATATCGACGGCACCATCACCACCGACGGCAGGCTGCCGGCGGCCACCTACCTTGCGCTGGACCAGCTCAAGCGAGCCGGCCTCCATGTCATCCCGGTGACCGGCCGCTGCATTGCCTGGGCCGAGATCCTGACCCGGCTCTGGCCAGTGGACGCCATCATTGGCGAAAACGGTGCCTTTTACTCCCACCTGCGCGCGGGGAAGCTCGTGACCCGCTACCTGGACGACTCCGCTACCCGGGCCGATAACCTGGCGCGCATCCATGCCCTGGGCGCACGCATCGTGCAAGAGGTGCCGGGCTGCGCGCTGGCCTCCGACCAGGCCTGGCACGCCGCCGACCTGGCCATCGACCATGCCGAGGACGTGGCGCCACTACCCCCGGCAGCGGTCGACCGCGTTGTCAGCCTGATGCGCGAAGCCGGCATGACCGCTACCGTCAGTTCGATCCATGTCAATGGATGGTTCGGGGAGCACGACAAGCTGAGCATGAGCCAGTTGTGCGCTGCGGAATTGCTGGGCGCCGACCTCGATGCCGAACGCGACGAGTGGCTGTTTATCGGCGACTCGGCCAACGATGCGAGCATGTTCGCCCATTTCCCCTTGTCGGTCGGGGTCGCCAATATCCGCGACATCCTGCCGCAACTGCCGGCCAAGCCCGCCTACATTACCGAGGCGGCTTGCGGCGAGGGTTTTGCCGAGATGGCAGCGTTGCTGCTGGCCGCGCGCGACTGAGCGCGGCGACGAAAGGCGACGGCGGCAAGCCACCATCAAAAAAAACAGCCGGGACAAGCCCGGCTGTTTTTTTGTGCCCCGCAGCAACCCACTACCTGCTTCAATCGAAGCCCAGTTCCTGCAGCTTGCGGGTAATGGTGTTGCGGCCGATGCCCAGGCGGGTTGCCGCCTCGACACGGCGCCCACGCGTCACGCCCAGGGCCGCCTCCAGCACCGCCTTCTCGAAGCGCCGCGTGAGCGCATCCATCACCTCCGGCTGGCCAGACTCCAGCATGGCGCGGGCCTCCCCTGCCAGCAGGTGCTCCCAGCCGGCAATCGCGCTCGCGGCAGCAGTGCGGTTCGCGTAGGCCTGCGCGGAATCGGCCTCCGCGCCCATGCCGGCAGGCGCGGCGCCATAGTCGACGGCGTCGTGGCCCTCGGCGTCGTCCGCCCTGCCCTCGGCGCGTGGCTCCGCCATGCGCGGCACACCGGCATGGCTGCCCTGCGGCGTGCCCGTGCCGATCATCTCGCGCGGCATGTCCTTGACCTCGATGGTCTGCGCCGGCGCCATCACGGTCAGCCAGTTGCACAGGTTCTCGAGCTGGCGGACGTTGCCGGGGAATGGCAGCGTGCTGACATAGACCAGGGCCTCGTCCGACATGCGCTTGGGCTCGACGCCTAGTTCCTTGGCGCTCTTCTGCAGGAAATGACGGGCCAGCAGCGTAATGTCTTCCGGCCGCTCGCGCAGCGGTGGCAGGCGCAGCCGGATCACGTTGAGGCGGTGGAACAARTCCTCRCGGAACAGCCCTTCCTTGACGCGCGTTTCCAGGTTCTGGTGGGTGGCGGCAATCACGCGCACATTGGCGCGCAGCGGATTGTGCCCCCCCACGCGGTAGAAGTTGCCATCCGACAGCACACGCAGCAGGCGCGTTTGCAGGTCGAACGGCATATCGCCGATTTCGTCGAGGAACAGCGTGCCGCCCTCGGCCTGCTCGAAGCGGCCGCGGCGCATGGTCTGCGCGCCGGTGAAGGCGCCGCGCTCATGGCCGAACAATTCCGACTCGAGCAGATCCTTGGGGATGGCCGCGGTATTGAGCGCGATAAAGGGCCCATTGGCGCGCGGGCTGTGCTTGTGCAGCGCCTGCGCCACCAGTTCCTTGCCGGTGCCGGACTCACCGGTGATCAGCACCGTCACGTTCGACTGCGACAGGCGGCCGATGGCGCGGAACACATCCTGCATGGCCGGCGCCTGCCCGAGAATCTCGGGCGCGTCGACCAGGCGGTCTTCCAGCTCCTCCTCGCGCAGGCTTTCCTGCAGCGCGCGGCGGATCAGCTCGACCGCCTTGTCGACGTCGAACGGCTTGGCCAGATACTCGAAGGCCCCGCCCTGGAAAGCGGCTACCGCGCTGTCCAGGTCGGAGTAGGCCGTCATCACGATGACGGGCAGCCCCGGGTGCCGGGCCTTGAGCGCTTGCAGCAAATCCAGGCCCGAGCCTCCCGGCATGCGGATGTCGGAGATCAGGACTTGCGGCTCGTCATCTTCCAGCGCGGCCAGTACGTCGCGCACGTTGGTGAAGCTGCGCGAAAGCAGGCTTTCACGGGCGAGGGCCTTTTCCAGGACCCAGCGGATTGATTGATCGTCGTCGACTATCCAGATCGGCTTCATGTGCGTCGCTTGTCTGCTCGGTGTCATTT
>NZ_JBFTLX010000312.1:0-7396 GCF_056396665.1 Cupriavidus sp. 05T313
GCCGTCTCGGGCGTGGCGTCCTCGAAGCCGGGCAGCTGGCTGACAGCGTCAAGGCCGGCCAGTTCGTTCATCACGAACAGCATGTCCTTGAGCGGGGCACGGTAGGTCATCGATGTCTCCGGATATGTATAAAAAAGCCGTTCTCGGGCAGGCCCGGAACGGCTAGTACTTCCTGATCGAACCCGGCGTGTCGAACGCCGCGCCGGGCTGCGGGGATCAGCCCAGCGCTGCCACCAGTTCGGGCACCACGGTGTTCAGATCGCCCACCAGGCCGTAGTCGGCCACCGAGAAGATCGGTGCTTCGGCGTCCTTGTTGATCGCCACGATCACCTTGGAGTCCTTCATGCCGGCCAGATGCTGGATCGCGCCGGAGATACCGATGGCGATATACAACTGCGGCGCGACGATCTTGCCGGTCTGGCCGACCTGATAATCGTTGGGCACGAAGCCGGCGTCCACGGCAGCGCGGGAAGCGCCCATCGCGGCGTTCAGCTTGTCGGCCAGCGGCGTCAGCACCTTGGTGTAATTCTCGCCGGAACCCACGCCACGGCCACCGGACACGATGATCTTGGCGGCGGTCAGTTCGGGGCGGTCGCTCTTGGTGACTTCGCGCGAAACGAATTGCGAGATGCCAACATCGGCCACGGCCGGCAGGTTCTCCACGGCGGCCGAACCACCTTCGGCGGCGGCGGCGTCAAAGCCGGTGCCGCGCACGGTGATGACCTTGACCTTGTCCGCCGATTGGACGGTCGAGATCGCGTTGCCGGCGTAGATCGGACGCTCGAAGGTATCCGGGCTGTCGACCTTGGTGATGTCCGACAGCTGGGCCACGTCCAGCCTTGCGGCCACGCGCGGCAGGATGTTCTTGCCGTACGGGGTGGCGGGCGCCAGGATGTGGCTGTAGTCGTTGGCGATGGCCAGCGCTTGCTCGGCCACGTTTTCGGCCAGGCCGTCGCCGAAATACGGGGCGTCGGCCAGCAGCACCTTGGACACGCCGGCGATCTTCGCAGCGGCGGCGGCGGCGGCAGCGGCGTTGGCGCCAGCCACCAGCACGTGGACGTCGCCGCCGCACTGGGCGGCTGCGGTCACGGTGTTCAGCGTGGCGGCCTTGATGGATTGGTTGTCGTGTTCAGCAATGACGAGTGCAGTCATGTTTTATCTCCTGGCGCGCTCAGATGACCTTGGCTTCGTTCTTCAGCTTTTGCACCAGCGTCGCAACGTCCGGCACCATCACACCCGCGCTGCGCTTGGGCGGCTCGACGACCTTGAGGGTCTTCAGACGCGGCGCCACGTCCACGCCGAGATCTTCCGGCTTGACGATGTCGAGCTGTTTCTTCTTCGCCTTCATGATGTTGGGCAGCGTCACGTAGCGTGGCTCGTTCAGGCGCAGGTCGGTGGTCACCACCGCCGGCAGCTTGATCGACAGGGTCTCCAGACCGCCGTCCACTTCACGCGTCACCGACGCCTTGCCATCAGCCACCACCACCTTCGAGGCGAAGGTAGCTTGCGGCAGGCCTGCCAGCGCAGCCAGCATCTGGCCGGTCTGGTTGGAGTCGTCGTCGATGGCCTGCTTGCCCAGGATCACCAGTTGCGGCTGCTCCTTGTCTACCAGGGCCTTGAGCAGCTTGGCCACGGCCAGCGGCTGCAGGTCTTCGTTCGATTCGACCAGGATGCCGCGGTCGGCGCCGATGGCCATCGCGGTACGCAGGGTTTCCTGGCACTGGGCCACGCCGCAGGACACGGCGATCACCTCGGTGACCACCCCGGCTTCCCGCAGACGCACCGCTTCTTCCACGGCGATTTCGTCAAACGGGTTCATGCTCATCTTGACGTTGGCCAGATCCACGCCCGTACCGTCCGACTTCACCCGGACCTTGACGTTGTAATCCACCACGCGCTTGACTGCGACGAGTACTTTCATGCGCTCACTCCACTGATAGTCGATAGTCAGAAATTTGGTTCGCTCGCCATTATAACCACCGGCTGGGTGGCACTCTTGTTTTTCGAACGGTCGTACTATTTTATCGGTAAAGAATTGCCGGGCATAGCCCGGCAATGTGAAAACTTGCCCGCATTGTGCCGCAGGATGCCCTGCGTTACACGATTTTCGAGGCTTTTTTCAACTTACCACGCGGTAATCACCGAATCCTTGAAGGTGCTATGGACGTACTGCTTGATCTCCGGCGAGTGGTAGGCCTTGACCAGCTTGGCCACCCASGGCTTGTYCYTGTCSGCYKCGCGGATGGCGATCAGGTTGGCATAGGGGCCCTTGGGGCCTTCCATGGCAATGGCATCCTTGGTGGGCGACAGGCCGGCCGACTCGGCGTAATTGCCGTTGATGGCGGCGGCGTCGAGGTCATCCAGCGAGCGCGGCAGCTGGGCGGCATCCAGCTCGACGATCTTGATCTTCTTCGGGTTGGCGACGATGTCCAGCGGCGTGGCCTTCAGGCCGGCATCGGCGCGCAGCTTGATCAGACCCTTGCTTTGCAGCAGCAGCAGGCCGCGGCCACCATTGGTGGGATCGTTCGGTACGCCCACGCGCGCGCCTTCCTTGATCTGGTCGAGTGACTTGATCTTCTTGGAGTACACGCCCATCGGGAAAGTCACGGTGAAGGCGATGTGGGTGAACTTGTAGCCACGGTCCTTGATCTGCGCTTCCAGGTAAGGCAGGTGCTGGTAGCTGTTGGCATCCAGGTCGCCCGAAGCCAGCGCCGCATTGGGCTGGATGTAGTCACTGAACTCCACCACCTGGATATTCAGGCCGTCCTTGGCCGCGACCTTCTTCACCTGCTCCATGATCTGGGCGTGCGGGCCGCCGGTGACGCCGATCTTGATCGGCTTTTCCTGCGCCACGGCGCCAGTGGCCAGGCTGGCGCCCAGGGCGGCGCCGACAATCCATTGCAGCAAGTTACGACGTTGCATGTTGACTTCCTTTTTCTCGATTTCTCTAAGTCTTGGTATGTAGCCGGGTGGAACGCCGGATTACTTGTGGCTGATGCGGCGCACCAGCCAGTCGCCGAAGCTTTGCACCGCTTGCACGAAAACAATCAGGATCACCACCACCGCCACCATCACCTCGGTGATGTAGCGCTGGTAGCCGTAGCGGATGCCGAGGTCGCCCAGGCCCCCGCCGCCGATGGCCCCGGCCATGGCCGAATAGCCCACCAGGCTGACGAAGGTGATCGTCAGGCCAGCCACGATGCCGGGCATGGCTTCGGGCAGCAGCACCTTCATCACGATCTGGCCGGTGGTCGCGCCCATCGACTGGGCGGSCTCGACCAGGCCCTTGTCCACCTCGCGCAGCGCGCTTTCCACCAGGCGCGCGATAAACGGTATCGCGGCGATCGTCAGCGGCACCACGGCCGCAGTGGTGCCGATCGACGAACCGACGATGAAGCGCGTGAACGGGATCACCACCACCAGCAGGATGATGAAGGGAATCGAACGCACGGCATTGACCACCACGCCGATGGTGCGGTTGAACAGCGGATGCGACAACACGCCGCCGCGGTTGGTCAGGTGCAGCAGCACGCCCAGCGGCACGCCGAACAACGCGCCGACCACGCCCGAGATCGCCACCATCAGCAACGTCTCGTTGAAGGAGGTCAGGAACAGGTCAAACATTTCAGACCACATGCTCGAACTCCTCCACCACTACGCCTTCCTGTTGCAGGTATTCCATCGCCGCCTTCACATCGGCCAGCTCGCCGGTGGCCATGATGGCCAGCGAACCGAAGGCCTGGCCCTGGATCTCGTCGATATGCCCGTGCAGGATATTGAAGTCCAGCCCGTAGCGGCGGATCGCCTGGGCCAGCACTGGCTGGTCCACGCCTTCGCCCGTGAACGCCAGGCGGTAGACGTGGTCGCGCCCGTTGCCGAGCCGGCTTTCCACGCGCTTGAGCACGCTGGGCGGCAATTCCTGAGCGATCACGTCGCCGATCATGGCGCGCGTGACCTCATGTTGCGGACGCAGGAACACGTCGATCACGCGGCCGGTTTCCACCACCTCCCCGGCCTCGAGCACGGCCACGCGGTCGCAGACCTGTTTGATCACTTCCATCTGGTGCGTGATCATGACAATGGTCAGGCCGAGCTCGCGATTGATCTGCTTGAGCAGCTCCAGAATGGCGCGGGTGGTTTCCGGGTCGAGGGCGGAGGTGGCCTCGTCCGACAGCAGCACCTTGGGCTTGCTCGCCAGCGCGCGGGCAATCCCCACGCGCTGCTTCTGCCCACCGCTGATCTGGGCGGGGTAGCGGTCCTTGAGCGCCGTCAGGCCAACCAGTTCCAGCAGCGGCAGCACCGTGTCGGAGATCTCGCTCCGCGACTTGCCTGCCAGCTCCAGCGGCAGCGCCACGTTGTCAAAGACGGTACGCGACGACAGCAGGTTGAAATGCTGGAAGATCATGCCGATGTCGCGGCGCGCCTTGCGCAGCGCGCCGCTGTCGAGCGCGGTCAGCTCCTGTCCGGCCACGATCACGCGGCCGCCACTGGGGCGATTGAGCAGGTTGATGGCGCGCACCAGCGTGCTCTTGCCAGCGCCGCTACGACCGATGATGCCGAAGACCTCACCCGCCGCAATGGACAGGTTGACGTCCCGCAGCGCATGCACTTCCCCCGACCCTCCGGGAAAGCGTTGCGAAAGACCTTGCAGTTCGATCATGTGAAAAGAAAACGGCAACAGGCGAGAACGTCTCTCTAGCGCTGTTGCCGCATTTTATTTTTTGGGCGAAGCTCGCATTTTAAGCGATCCGCTTCATACCAGAAACGACTTTTTACCGATGTCTTTATATGCTCAAGGCATAAAGACCACAAAAAAGCCGTTTATGCGCCACGCCAGGACGGCGGACGCTTGTCGATAAAGGCCTGGACGCCCTCCAGCGCCGCCGGATCCATCATGTTGCACGCCATGGTCTGCCCCGCCAGTTGGTAGGCCGCCTCGATTCCCATCTCCAGTTGGCGGTAGAACAAGCCCTTGCCGGCGGCCACCGCGGCGGCCGGCTTGGCGCAGATGCTGGCGGCCAGGCGGGCAACCTCGGCGTCGAGGGCGTCGGCGGGCACCACGCGGTTGACCAGCCCGCGGTCCCGGGCCTCCATGGCATCGATCATGTCTCCGGTCAGCAGCATCTCCATCGCATGCTTGCGCGACAGGTTGCGCGACAGGGCCACGCCCGGCGTCGCGCAGAACAAGCCGAGATTGACGCCGGACACCGCGAAGCGCGCGACATCGGCCGCCACCGCCAGATCACACATGGCCACCAACTGGCAGCCGGCAGCCGTGGCGATCCCCTGCACGCGCGCGATCACCGGCTGCGGCATCTTCTGCATCGCCATCATCATGCGGGTGCAGCGATCGAACAGGCGGCGATAGTAGTCGTGCGAAGGGGCAGCCCGCATCTCCCGCAGGTCGTGGCCGGCGCAAAATGCCCGGCCGGCGGCGGCCAGCACCACCACCCGGACCGAGGCGTCGGCGCCAGCGCGGGCAAATGCATCAAACAGCGCATCCAGCAGGTCTTCGGACAAGGCGTTGAACGCCTCGGGGCGGTTCATCGTCAGGCGCAGCACGCCCGGTGCGTCCAGGCTTTCGCTCACCAGCGGCGTTGCAGTGCGGTTGTCGGTTTCAGCCATCCAGGGGCCTCCTATCGTTCGAGCAGCACCTTGAGGTGCGCACACACGCTGCGGCTGAGCGCGCTCAGGTTATAGCCGCCCTCCAGGCAACTGACGATGCGGCCTTGCGCATGCGCGCGGGCGACATCGACCAGCTGGGTCGTGATCCAGGCGTAGTCCTGCTCGACCAGCCCCATCTGGCCCATGTCATCCTCGCGATGGGCGTCGAAGCCCGCCGAGATAAACAGCATCTGCGGCTTGAACTCGTTCAGGCGCGGCAGCCAGATCGTCTCCACCACCTCCCGCACTGCCATACCGCTGGTATAGGCCGGCAGCGGGATGTTGGACATATTGGTGGCAATGTGCTCGGTACCGCTATAGGGATAGAACGGATGCTGGAAGAAACTGCACATCAGCACCCGCTCCTCGCCGCGGAAGGCGGCCTCGGTGCCGTTGCCGTGGTGCACGTCGAAATCGACGATCGCCACGCGTTCGAGGCCATGCACGGCAAGCGCGTGGCGCGCCGCGATCGCCACGTTGTTGTAGAAGCAGAAACCCATGGCCCGGTCCGGCTCCGCATGGTGGCCAGGCGGGCGCACGCAGCAGAAAGCGCTCTCGAACTCGCCGGCCATCACCGCATCGGTGGCGGCCACCGCCGCGCCCGCCGCATGGGTGGCGGCAGCCATCGTATGCGAGTTCATCAGGGTATCGGGATCGATGGGGTGATAGCCGCTGGCGGGACTCGCGGCGGCCAGCGAGGCCATGTACTCCGGGCGATGCACACGCCCGATCTGCTCGGCGCTCGCGGCGGGCGCCTCGCGCCGGTCGAGCAGGCCGTCCATGCCATGCGAGATCAGATGGTCTTCGATGGCCTGCAGGCGTTCCGGGCATTCCGGATGGAATGGCCCCATCTCATGCAGCAGGAACTCGGGATGCGTGTAATAGCCTGTGGGCATGTCTTATTGCTTTATTCGTGGTCTCCATTCGTTACGTTAGCACATGCCGCGCCAGCCACCCAGCGGGGTGCCGCACAGACACCATCCGCTATACTCGTGGCCACTTGCAAAGGACACCATGAACGACACCCAGCGCTCCCTGCGCCGCCCGCTTTTGGGCGCCGCACTTTCCGCTGCCGCATTGAGCTTGTGCGGCGTCTCCCCCGCCCTGCTAGCCGCCGGCAAGCGCCGCGTGAGCATGCGCGAAGAAGAGATCGAGCCGGGTCGCTACCGTGACAACCCCAAGAGCCGCGCCTTTATCGACGAGATGGTGGCACGCCACGGCTTCGCACGCCCGGCCCTGGAAACCTGGTTCGGCCAAGCCGTGTATTCGTCCACGGTAGTGCGCCTGATCATGCCGCCCGCCACGCCGGGGCGCAAAAGCTGGCGCGCCTACCGTTCCCGTTTCATCGAGCCGATCCGCATCAACGCGGGTGTGCGCTTCTGGCAGCAGAACCGAGACACGCTGCGCCGCGCCGAGGCAGAGTTCGGCGTGCCGGCTTCGGTGATCGTCGGCATCATCGGCGTCGAGACCATCTATGGCCGCGACATGGGCACCTTCCGCGTGATCGATTCGCTCTCCACGCTGGCGTTCGACTATCCCGACGTACCTAACCGCGAAGCGCGCACGACGCTGTTCCGCAACCAGCTGGCCGATTACCTGCTGTGGTGCCGGGACACCAATACCGATGTGTTCTCGGTGTTGGGCTCCTTCGCCGGTGCCATTGGCATTCCGCAGTTCATGCCGACCAGCTTGCGCGAGTACGCCATCGACTACGACGGCAACGGCCATATCG
>NZ_JBFTLX010000313.1:0-7348 GCF_056396665.1 Cupriavidus sp. 05T313
ATAGGGGGCCTGCCGGGAGAAGCTTCGTGTCTTGTCATTGCGCGCCTGGACGCGGTCGTTGCCGCCGCGCCGGGGACCGCCGTGGAGGGGGACGGATGGCGCGAGTGGCGGCGAGGGCCAAGCGGGAATTGTAGCGGGCATCCGGGCGGAATGCCCACGTTGCGTCACATGTTTGCGGGCGGTCCTTTCAGCTCCACGACATTGCCATCGGGATCCTGCACGTAGATCGACGGGCCTTTGCCCTCGGCGCCGAAACGCATCTCCACCGGCCCCGGCTCCACCCCGTGCGCGCGCAGGTGGGTGCCAAGCGCATCCGCGTCGAAGGGATCGAGGCGCAGGCAGAAGTGGTCCAGGTTCCGGCCTTCCTTGCCGGGGCCGGCGCCGCCCGCGCGGCCGAGCGGGCCCTCCAGCGCGACCAGGTCGATCAGGCCGCCGCCGGCGCGCAACTGGATCAGGCCGAAGTCCGGCTGCACGCGTTCCAGGCTGCAGCCAAGCACGTCCACGTAGAAGCGCATCAGCGCCGTCACATTGCCGGTGCGCAGGACCAGGTGATCGATGCCGAGGATGTGGAACATGGCGTTTGACCTCGCTCAGATATCCGGAATCAGCCGCTTGCCCAGGCTGACGGCGTCATCCTGCGCGTACCCGAGGCTGCGGTAGAAGTCGATGACCCTGCTGTTGCCCGTGCGTACCAGCAGGTTGATCTTGGGGCAGCCGCGCTCGATCAGCAATTGCTCCGCATGCGCCATCAGGCGGCGGCCATGATCGCGGCGCTGGTAGTCGGGATGCACGGCAAGGTAGTAGACCCAGCCGCGATGGCCGTCGAAGCCGACCATGGCCGATGCCACCGGCTGGCCATCCACTTCCCCGACCAGGAACAGCTCCGGCTGTTCAGTCAGCTTGCGGGCGATGTCTTTCTTCGGGTCGTTCCACGGCCGGGTCAGGCCGCAGGTTTGCCACAGGTCGATGATGGCGGCTTCGTCGGCAGCCAGGTAAGGGCGGATCTGCATGCGGATTGATGCGCCGCGGCACACGGCTGCATTGTTAAGTCCTTGACAGTGTAGCCGCGAAACCTGTGCCAGAATCGTTGCTCATCACCATCAAAACAAGCAGGATCACCCTGCACGGAGACCCCACAATGAGCGAAACGACTGCGCACGCCCGTGCCACCTTCAGCCACATGGAGCAAGGCACGCGCGAGGACTGGGCCGCGATATCCGCGGAGTTCATGCCGTTCGCGCAGGCGCTGGCCGACCGCGTGCTCGATCACCTCAAGCTGCTCGACGGCGATTACGGCGGCTTCCCCATCGACCGCCTGACCCACTGCCTGCAGACCGCCACGCTGGCCCACCGCGACGGGCGCGACGAAGAGTACGTGGTGTGCGCGCTGTTGCACGATATCGGCGATACGCTTGGCACGTTCAACCATCCCGACATCGCCGCCGCCATCCTCAAGCCTTTCGTCAGCCCGGAAAACCTCTGGATGGTCGAGAAGCACGGCGTGTTCCAGGGCTACTACTTCTTTCACCACCTCGGTCTCGACCGCAACCTGCGCGAGCAATTCCGCAGCCAGCCCGAACTGTTCGAACGCACCGCCGAGTTCTGCGCCAAGTACGACGGCGCGGCTTTCATGCGGGACTACGACACGCTGCCGCTGTCCTTCTTCGAGCCGATGGTGCGGCGGGTGTTCGCGCGTCCGCGCAACTCGATGTACGTGAAGGAAAACGAAAGCACGCTGGCGCGGCCGGCCTGAGCCTGCTTGCCTGAAATTGGATTTCTGTCTTGACGGAAATTTCCGAACGGATAAACTGTCAGGCATGGAACTTCAACCGGTCGCACAACGATTCGTCCTGCACTGGGGCGAAATGGGCTCGAAGTGGGGCGTCAATCGCACCGTCGCGCAGATTCACGCCCTGCTATTCCTTGCCGAGCATCCGCTGCCGGCCGAGGAAATCGCCGACACGCTGAACGTCGCGCGCTCCAACGTCAGCAACAGCCTGAAAGAGCTGCAGAACTGGAAGCTGATCCGCACCGTGCACATGATGGGCGACCGGCGCGATCACTTCGAGACCGTCACCGACGTGTGGGACCTGTTCCGCACCGTGGTGCGCGAGCGCAAGCAGCGCGAGTTCGATCCCACCATCGATGCCTTGCACGAATGCGTGAACAATCCCGCCTTCGCCAGGGAGAGCAAGGAAGTGCAGAAGCGCATCATCGCCACGCTGCAGCTGATGGAAACGCTGGGCAGCTGGGGCGACGAGATGCTGCGGCTCTCGCCCGACACACTGGTCAAGGTAATGAAACTGGGCGCGCGCATCCAGAAGCTGGTGCGTGGCGACCAGCGCGCCCGCGAAGCTGGCAAATAGCACAGGCATGAAGAGCCGGCCGCCATGGCGGCCGTTTTTTTGACTTGATATTTCTCTTTTAACAGAAATTATTGTAATTAAGGATGCTTGAGATGGACCCGGCCAGCGACACGCTCCATACCGTCATCCTCAACCTGCTGATCGTGCAGGGATTGATGGGCGCCTTCGACACCGTCTGGCACCACGAGCTGCGCTGCGCACTGCCGCAGCAGCACAACGCCGCGCCGGAGCTGCGCCTGCATGCGATCCGGGCGGTGCTGTACGGCGTGCTGTTCGCCGGCCTGGCGTGGTTTGCGTGGGGTGGCGCATGGCTGGTTCCCCTGTGGGCCATCATCGCCATCGAGATCCTGCTGACGCTGCGCGACTTCGTGGTGGAGGACCAGACCCGCARCCTGCCGCCGAGCGAGCGGGTGACGCATACCGTGCTGGCCATCAACGGTGGCGTGATCTTCGGCCTGCTGGCGTGGCATTCGCAAGCGTGGTGGCACTTACCGACCGGCCTGCATCTCAATCCGCAAGGCTGGCAAAGCTGGGGGCTGAGCGTGTTTGCGCTGGGCGTGGCGGCGTCCGGGGTGCGCGATGCACTGGCGAGCCGCGCACTTGCCGACCGTGCCGGCACGGTGCCGGCGTTCGATTTTGCCGGGGCCGATACGGCGCGGCGCGCGCAATCCTTCCTGCTGACCGGCGGCACCGGTTTCATTGGCCAGGCGCTGGTGCGGGCACTGCTGGCGGACGGGCACCGCGTCACGATCTGGGCGCGCAACCCGCGCGTGGCATCGCAGCTGTTCGATGGCCGCGCGGCGTGCGTCGGTGCCCTCGCGGAACTCGATCCTGCCACGCGCTTCGATGTCGTGGTGAACCTCGCCGGCGCACCTATCCTGGGCTCGCGCTGGAGTGCCGCGCGCAAGCGCAGCCTGGTGGAGAGCCGCGTGGGCACCACGCGCGCGCTGACTGCCTGGCTAGCGTCGGCCACGCACCGGCCGCGTCTGCTGATCAACGGTTCGGCGGTGGGCTACTACGGCATCCAGGCCGACGACGATTTGCGCGATCGTACCGAAGCCAGCGCGCCGCAGGATATCTTCGCCTCGCAACTGTGCCGGGAATGGGAGCTGGCGGCGCGCGCCGTGGCCGGGCTCGGCATTCCGCTGGCCATCCTGCGCCTGGGTGTGGTCTACGGCCACCAGGGCGCGCTGCCGGCCATGATGATGCCGGTGCGGCTGGGCTTCGGCGGCCCGATGGGCAGCGGCCGCCAGGCGCAGAGCTGGGTCCACATCGACGACGTGCTTGGCGTGATCGCGTGGCTGTGCCGTGGAGCGGCGCCGGTAAGCGAAGGCGCCGTCGCCACCTACAACCTGGTAGCGCCCGAGACTCCCACGCAGGCCGGCCTGGTCCGCCGCGCCGCCGCTGTGCTGCGCCGCCCGGCCTGGATGCCGACGCCGGCCTGGCCCATGCGTCTTGCGCTGGGGGAGCAGGCCACGCTGCTGCTCGACGGGCTGCGCGCGGCGCCGGCGCGACTGCAGCAGGAAGGCTATGCCTTCCGCTTCCCGACCCTGCAACTGGCGCTGGAGGACCTGCTCGGCAACGGGCGGGCACGTGGATGAACACGCTCGCCGCGCATGCCACGGACGGTGGCCCGCAAAGCCTGTACGGGACCATGCTGGGGACCGCCCTTGCCAGCCTGCCGCCGGTGCTGCGGCGCGTGCATCGTGCCGAGGGCGTGCACTTGCGCGGCACGCTGAGCGTGCGCTGGAGTGCGCGGGGCTGGCTGCGGGCGCTGATGCGGCTGTCGGCGCTGCCCCGGCCCGCGGCGGCGGCGGCTTGCCTTGTGACCATCTCGCCAGAGCCCGCCGGCGAGCGCTGGCACCGCCGCATCGGCGGGCACATCGTGGCGAGCCGCATGCGGCACGCGCGGGCCGGGCAAGTGACCGAACGCCTGGGGCCGCTGGCCATCGTGCTGGCAACGCGTGTCGATGGCGCCGGGCGCCTGCGGCAGGCCAGCCGCGGCGTCAGCCTGTTCGGCCTGACCGTGCCGTGGCTGCACGTGCTGGCCAGCGAACGCGCACTGGATGCGGACCGCTATCGCTGCGACGTGCGCATATGGGCGCCACGCCTGGGCTACCTGCTGCGCTACGACGGCGTGCTCGCCATCCGCGAACCTGAACCTGATACTCACCCGGAGAATGTGGAATGAAGTCCGATCCGACCATCGGGCGCAATGCGTCCGTCAGCCTGCCCCGCATACCAGCGTGGATGCCCGCGGTATTGCGGCTGGCCGCGTTCTATAACCTGCTCTATGCGATTGCGCTGAGCCTGTGGCCGTCGCAGATCTTCGACTGGCTGGGCATGCCCGTCACGCCTGACGCCATGATCCGCTGCATCGGCATGATGGTGGGCGTCTACGCGCTGGGCTACTGGATCGCGGCGCAGGACATGCTGCGCTACTGGCCGCTGGTGGTGGTGGGCCTGGTGGGCAAGACGCTGGGGCCGCTGGGCTTCCTGCACGGAGCGCTGACTGGCGTCTTCGAATGGCGCAGCGGCTTGTTCGTGCTGTGCAGCGATCTGGCCTGGTGGGTGCCGTTCTGGGGGATGACGCTGTTCGCGTTGAAGTATCGGGACCGCTGATATTGCAGCGTCAGCAATGTCTCTACCCCTTCCATCGCGCATGGCGTGCCTGGCGGCTAGCAGACGCTGACGCAGGTGTTTCCCGCGCCGAGTCGTATAGCGGCATGCGTTCGGCGTGGAGAAACAAGGCTAGCTCGATGCCTCACGGTTGCCGGCATCCTCATAACACAATGCGGCGACCTGCCATCGCCCGTCACTGACCAGCCAGAGTTCCAGAAACCGGAATCGGGAGAGCACCCTCCCGTTCTGCCTCATTGAACCGGTGCCGGAGATCGTTGCCCACTCGGCGTGCTCCATCACGTCTTTTGTTTCATCATGAGCGTTCAATTCGTCAGCGCGCCATGCGTTTGCAGCCAAGCGTGTACGTATGTGTCCAAGTTGTTGCTGCTTGGTCAGGATCGTCTCGCCTCGCTTCACAAAGAAATGGGCGCTCTGCACGAAATCCAGCTGATCGATGTCGCCATATTTGTAGGCATCAATCCAAACATCTCTCATCTGCAACAGGCTGAATTCTGGTTTCATGCGCCTCCAGTAGTGCTATCTGCTCTACGACATCGCTTGGCTTGCTTTCAGTCAAGCTGGCCGCATCACGCAGTCCATCGCTACAAAGCTCATCTCGGACGGCATCCAGGATCCCTTCACCGACACTAAAGGGCGATGCCGCGCCTTGTTGAATTCAAGCACGCCGGACGCTTCGTCGTCCCGCCTTTGCTCAATCCCCGAGCAAAATCAGAAATTTCCCAACCAACGCTCGCGCCGTATCGAGTAAAGATTGAGGCACTCCAAATTTCACTCATAGGAGGTGCACTCAAATGGCGCTACCCAATACGCCCCCTAATACGCCCTTTCGCTCATGCGGGCACGTTCTGCATACCCGGCCAGCCCTGTTCGTGCTGGTCAACTACGCGCCGGGGGACGGCCAGCCGGACTGGTGCAATGCCGCTTGCGAATTCGTGGAGGAGGGCAACGCCGATGCCGGCTCCGCACTGGCCGTCCATATCTCACCCTTTGATGCACTGCTGAACGCCGCGTTCGTGTCTGGCCCGGGCAAGCCGTATCACGTCGTGCATGCGGCGGCTTTCGATCCCCGGACGTTGATCCGGGATAGCGGCGGAAAGCTCCATGTCAACCTGCACTGTGGCTGGGCTGCGAGCGATGGCCGGATCGTGGTCCGGCGCAAAGGGGCGCTCGCCAGTGTCTGCATGGTGCAGACCGAAGAGATCCCGGAAGCGCGGCGCGATGCCATCGACCTCGAGATCGACCAGGACGGCATTGCCAAGTACGAACGGCTGCGTGAACACGCCGGGCTGTTCGCGCACGCGGATTCGCACTGCCTGCTGGAAACCTGGACGGAACAGCAACGGCATCAGGCCGTGGCGCTGGCCATACAGCGCATGCCGGGAACGGTCCCCGTGGGGGCGCAGATCAACCAGGTAGCCCTTTACGACCCCGAAGCCGCGCAATGGCACTTCGTGCCCATCGAGGTGTTCTTCGGAGAACCGGTCCGCAAGGTGAATGCCTGAACGGTCGGCTTCAGGCTGATGGCCGAAGCCACCGCAAGAACACACGATTCGTGGAGACTTCCAATGATGGATATTCGATGTGCGCTTCGCAATGGGGACCGCACCAGTAACAACGGCGTGCTGATCGGCACCGGGGAGATGACGCAAGACGGCGTGCAGGTCGGCGTCGAGGGGGACTTTGCCACCTGCCCGGTGTGCAAGAGTGGTGGCACTGTCACCAACGATTGCTATCCGGCCTTTAGCCTGATGGACAAGCAGGTCCTGGTGGAAGGCGCTCGCGTCAACTGCAAGTGTGCCGTCAAGCCGTTCGTCATTGCCTCGCAGAACACCTTCACGATTCAGGTGACCCATGGCGGCCGCACGCCTATGCCGACGCATAGCGCTGTCGCCGAGCCGGTGGAGGCATCGAACAAGCTGGTGGAGGGGGCGCGCCAGTCAACACCGGAAGACGATCCCACGCTGATCTGCCAGAACATGAGCAACGCGGAGTTCTATTCCACGATGAACCGGCTGCGCGACAAGGCTGTGCGCCTGATGGGTGATCGACTGGTGGAGCTGGACCGGTGGAATCGGGCGGATCAGGACAAGGTCCGCCTTTGGTTTGGCAATGCGAGGGAGGATACGCGCGAGACATTGCGTGATGGGTTGGCCCGGATGCGGGAGATCATGCGTGGGCTGACCGACAGGAACTATGAGCGCCAAACAAAGGAAGCGCTCGCCCGGGTTGGGTGCGTGCCGCGCGCGAAGGGTGATGAGATTCCAGCAGCTGCCTCCATCTGCAAGCCGGACGGGACGTATTCAATTTTTATTGGGCACCTTTTCTGCACGATGCCGGAT
>NZ_JBFTLX010000314.1:0-7296 GCF_056396665.1 Cupriavidus sp. 05T313
GCCTGGCACCGGGGCTGGTCCAGCCTCAGCCTGCCGCGATCAGTCCAGCAGGTGCCCCATGCGCTCGCGCTTGGTCTCCAGGTATTTTTGGTTCTCGGCGTTGGACGGCACGATGTGGCGCATCTGTTCCACCACCGTGATGCCGGCGGCTTCCAGGGCCTGCTTCTTCTTGGGATTGTTGCTCATCAGCCGGATCGACTTGACGCCCCACTGATGCAGCAGGTCGGCGGCGAAGGCGTAGTTGCGGCTATCGATTTCCTGGCCCAGCGCCAGATTGGCGTCGACCGTGTCGAGCCCGCCGTCCTGCAGCGCATAGGCGCGGATCTTGTGGCCCAGGCCGATCCCGCGCCCTTCCTGTCCGCGCAGGTAGAGCAGGATGCCGCGCCCTTCTTCGGCGATTTTCTTCATCGCCAGGTCGAGTTGCTCGCCGCAGTCGCAGCGGCACGAGCCGAACACGTCGCCGGTCAGGCATTCGGAATGCAGGCGGGTCAACACGGCTTCGCCGGTGATATCGCCGACGCTCAGCGCCAGGTGTTCGGTGCCCGAAACGGCACCCTTGAAGGCGTGGGCGGTAAATTCGCCAAAGCGGGTCGGCAGGCGGGCGGAGCCGATCAGCTGGATCTCTGTGTCAGTCATGTCAGTCGGAGTTTGGCGCCGGCCTTGGTGGCACGGCATCGGGGCGCTTTGCAGCGTCTAGCCCGCTACGGTAGCACGAGCGGGGCCGGACCGCAGGCGGCGCGTGATTCGGCACTTGATCCGGTGCTCGAAGCAGCCATGCCTGTCCGCCTGGAAGTCCGCCTTGAACCTCCCGGCCGGCAAGCCGGCTCCACGCTGCGCGCCGGGCAGGAAACAAGCATAACGCTGCCGAGGCCAGGCTGCCGCGAGCGGCCTCAGCCAAGCTCGATTGGCTGCCCGTGCGGGGTGCGCCGGGCTGCGGCGATCCAGGCGTCGCGCCGGTCCAGCAGCGCGGCCTGGTCGACCAGGCCCTTGGCGGCGCTGATCTGTTCCAGCGCGGTCAGCCAGAACAGGTAGTAATGCTGGCCGGTGTCCGGGTCCCCGTTGGCCTGGGCATCACGGATGACCTGGGAGAGGCTGGCTGCCCATTCGGTCCAGGTGAAGGCGCCGCGTTCATGCAGCGCCAGCGTCATGGCGAAGGCCTGGGCTTCCCATGGCTCGCGGAAGACCGGGCCGGTGCTGTCGCACGGCAAGGCCGGCAACGCGGCGCGCATGGCTTGCAAGGTGGCCGGCGGCGCCGGCGGGGCGGCAATGGGCTCAGCCATGGGCAGCCTCCGCCGGATCCAGGTAAGGCTCCCAGCAATCCACGCTGACCGAAGCCGCGGTGGTATCGGCGCCCCACAGTTCGCTGGCGGTAAAGCGCACCGTATACAACCATTGCGGCTGGTCCCCGGCGCCGGCCGCGCTGRCATCGGGGAAGACATGGGCGCCATGCACCGCCACGATCTCGCCTTGCCGGCCACGGCAATAGCGCGGCAGCCGGGTATGGCCGGCGGGATGCATCTGACGGGTACGGACCCGCTCTCCAAGGTGGAAGCGCGCCTCCGCCGTGGCCGGCCGGGCACTGGGCGAGCCGCGTGCCAGGGCGGGCGCTACCTGCTCCGCTTCCAGGACGCGCGCCAGGGGGACCGGCGCCGCGCTGGAATGCCCGCTGGCGATCTCCCCGGCGTCGGCCAGGCCCGTCTTGAGCAGCAAGGCCTTGAGCCCTTCAAACCAGATCTCGAAGTAGCTGCTGCCCAGGTACCGCGCCGGCGGGAGGCTTTCGCGGGCCGCGCGCGAGGTATCGATGTTCCACTTGCCGACCGCGCCCATGGCCAGTGTCAGCGCCAGTACCCGGCGCTCCCATTCGGCGTGGAACGGCGGTTCGCCGGGTTCGGGGCGGACCGGGCCGAAGCCCTGCATGCCGCCAAGGTCTTGCGCGCCGTTCATGCCGGTTCCTTTGCCGTTGCCGGCGCCACCATGTCGGGTAGCAGCCCGGTGCCAATCATCGAATCGCGCGTGACCAGCGCGGCCAGCGCTTCCTCGCTCCAGCCATCCGTGCCCGCCGGACGCATGGGCAGCACCAGGTAGCGCAGTTCGGCTGTGGAGTCCCACACCTGTAGCTGCACCGCATCCGGCAGCGTGAAGCCGAAATCGCGCAGCACGCCGCGCGGATCGATCACCGCCCGGGCGCGGTACGGCGCCGACTTGTACCAGACCGGCGGCAGTCCAAGCACGGGCCAGGGATAGCAGGAGCACAAGGTGCACACCACCATATTGTGGGTCGCCGGCGTGTTCTCCAGCACGATCATGTGCTCGCCCTGGCGCCCGCTGAAGCCCAGCGAGGCGATCGCCGCAGTGGCGTCCGCCAGCAGCCAGGCCTTGTAGGCCGGGTCGCTCCAGGCCTTGGCTACCACCCGCGCGCCATTGCGCGGGCCAATCTGCTGCTCGTAGGTCTCGATCAAGATGTCCAGCGCGGCGGGGTCGACGTAACCCTTCTCCACCAGCAGCGATTCCAGCGCGCGCACACGCAGGTCCATCTCGGACAGCGTGCTGCCGCCGTGTTTATGGTCATGGTCATGCGCAGCGGTCGGTCTTTCCTGCGGGGAGTTCGGCGGGTGGGGAGGATCCTGGCGCATCGGCGTTGGGCTCGTTCTGGCTCTGACACTGCGGAACGGCCAGTATGGTCGCGCCTGCTGCACTTGGCAATCCGGCCGCTTATGGCTGCGCGGCGCCGGCCTCACGGGTGGCACGGCACCCTGTGACGCCGTCCCTTGCCGCCGCCTTGCGGGCGTCCCCCTGGTGTCCTGGTGTCTACACGCGGGCACGGCTTTTGCACGATTTTTGCGATCCCGCCCGCCACATGAGCCGTAGCGGACTGGCTTGGTTGCACGGCTCGCCCGCCAACATTGGCCAGCAAAAGGAACGACAGGCATTGCGCTCAGCAAGGGGAAAATCGTGGCGCGAACACTACATGCAGAATCTACCGATGAGAGCCCGGACTTCCTTGTAGTTCTTACAAGCTCTTGCAGGCGAACCTGCCATCATCAATATCACCGGCGCGTCTCCCGTGGATGCGCCGATGATCCCCGCCCATGACCCCGCGCGCACGCGTCCGGCCGTCTCGTTCGATACCCAATATCGCTGAGCTTGCCATGAACATTCTGCCCTCTCCAGAAGCCGCCAGGCGGCCCCTGATCCTCAATGTCGACGACAGCGACGGGCCTCGCTACGTCAAGGGCCGCATCCTGCAACGCGCGGGCTTCTCCGTGCTGGAGGCTGCGAGCGGGCAGGCCGCGCTGTCGCTGATCCGCCAGCACGCCCCGGACCTGGTGCTGCTGGATGTGAATCTGCCCGACATCAACGGGCTGGAAGTGTGCAGGCTGATCAAGAACGATCCCGAAACCGCCAGTACGCTGGTGCTGCAGACCTCCGCCGCGCTAACCGAGTCGCGCCACCGCGTGCAGGCGCTCGATGGTGGCGCCGACAGTTACCTGATCGAGCCGGTGGAAGCGGAGGAATTGGTGTCGAGCATCAAGGCCCTGCTGCGCATGCGCAAGGCCGAGGAAGCTTTCCGCCAGTCCTCGCAAGCCTTGCGCGAGAACGAGGAATTGTTCCGCCAGCTGGCCGAGAACCTTTCCGATGCGCTGTGGATCCTCGATCCGGCGGAGAGCCAGTTCCTGTACATGAGCCCGTCGTTTGCGCGGTTGTGGGGCCGTCCGATGGAGGAACTGAAGCACAACCCGCGCACCTGGCTGGACTGCGTGCAGGCCGAGGACCGCGAGCGCATGGAAGTGGCCTTCGGCGCGATGATGGCGGACGGCCGTATGGATGCCGAGTTCCGGCTGGTGCGGGGCGATGGCGAGGTGCGCGAAGTCCGCGCGCGCGCGTTCCCGGTCTCCAATACGGCGGGCGTCTTCTATCGCGTGGCCGGCATTTGCCAGGACATCACGCCGCAAAAGCGCGCCGAGCGCATGCTGCTGGAAGAAGACCACCGCAAGGACCATTTCCTGGCCATGCTGGCCCACGAACTGCGGAACCCGCTCGCGCCGATGCGCAGCGCGGTCGACCTGCTGATGCGGTGCGCGCCCACGCGCGAGGAGACCTTCAAGGCCCGCGACATCATCGCCCGCCAGCTGCATCACCTGACGCGGCTGGTCGACGACCTGCTCGATATCTCGCGCCTCACCCAGGGCCGCATTGTGCTGCGCAACGATATTGTCGAGTTGCGCACGGCGCTGAGCACCGCTGTGGAAGCCGTGCGGCCGCTGATCGACACGCGTGGCCACTCGCTGCGGCTGAGCGTACCGGAAGGACCGATGCCCGTGCGCGGAGACCTCGTGCGGCTGACCCAGATCTTCAGCAACCTGCTGCACAACGCCGCGCGCTATACGCAGCCGGACGGCCAGCTCGCGCTTGAGGTTACGTGCGACGGCAGCCTGCTTACCATCAAGGTGCGGGACAATGGACCCGGGCTGTCGCCGCAAGCGCTGCAGGCCATCTTCGATCCGGCCACGGCGCATCACGGCGACAAGCGTCCTGCCGCCGCCGGACAGGAAGGCATGGGTATCGGGCTCTCGCTGGTACAAAAGCTTGTCAATCTGCATGGCGGCAATGTCCATGCCGAGAGCGCCGGCCCTGGCCTTGGCTGCGCCTTCGTGGTGGAACTGCCCGCCCAGCCCTGGCAGAGCTGGCGGCCAGAAGTCGGCAAGCTCAGGTCCCGGCCGGGCACGCCGCGCACGGTGATGGTGGTGGACGACAACATCGACGCGCTGGAGGCCATAGCCCTTACGCTCGAAGCCATGGGGCACACGGTGGTGACCGCCATCGACGGTCCCGCCGCCATCGCGCGCGCGGCCAAGACCCGGCCCGACGTCATCTTGCTCGACCTCGGCATACCGGCCATGGACGGCTTCGAGATCGCCCGGCGCCTGCGGGCCATCCCGGAATTGCAGCATGTACGCCTGGTGGCGCTGACCGGCTACAGCCAGCCGGCGGACCGGCAGCGTACAACGCAGGCGGGTTTCGATCGCCACCTGGTCAAGCCGGTGGACCTGGAGGCGCTGTCGCGTATCCTGGATGAACCGGGGGAAGCCGGCTGAGCCCGAGCCTGAGCCAGGCGCTTGCCCCGCCCTTGCCTATCGACCGCGGCCCGGTTTACGCCGCTACCGGCCGTGCTACAGACCCCGGAGAGACCTATGCGGATTCAGTTCCACATCACGCCCGAACCCGATCAGGCGCCACCCGACCCCGACGTTCCACAACCGGCAGTGCCCGATCCCGATCCGCCGGCGCCGGTCAGCGACCCGCCTCCAGGGGATTTGCCAGCGCCCCCGCCGCAGCGCGCCTGAGTGGACGCAGAACACCGGGGCCCCGCCTGTGGCGGCCGTGGCTGCCTCTGCTGGAATCAGCGAATGACGGCCTGCGGGAGCCACCGGTTCGCCACGCAAGGCACAACGGCATGCAAATAAGACGATGCCCGCGCATGCGGGCACCATGCACTTTATGCCGAAGCCGGTAAAAACTGCGGGGTCCCGGCTAGATCAGCCCCGCTCCGCATGGACCGGGAAACTCACTGCGACGCATATGGATCTACCGTCCGTGGAGCACCCCTGTCCTTCCGCCACGATGTGCGCGCCCTGGGTTTCCACGAGCCGCCTTGCCAGCAGCAACGCGGTACCCTGGCGCGGCGCCGATGCGCCGCCTTCGGCGGGGCGCCTGCTGAAGAAGTCGGATAGCACGGCGATGCGCTCGTCCCTGCGGGCGTCGCTGGGAGCCCGGCTCTCGGTGATCCGCAGGCGGATGCGGCCGGCTTCCGGCTTCAGGTGTGCTTCGACGGTATCCGCGCTGCGCGCGTGGCGGATGCAATGCAGCAGCAGATATCGCAACAGCGGTTCGAGGCGGCGCGGGTCGGCATCGATCACAAATGCGTGGTTCGATGAGGTGCCATCCGGGCTGTCCACATCTACCGCCGCGAGGTTCACGGCACGCGCTTGCGCCATGGAGCGTGCCGCGTCCATGGCCGCTTCCAGCGCCGCCAGCAGATCCACGCGTTGCCATTGCGGCGGGCTGTCGTTCGTGAGCAGCGCGACGGCCTCTTCCATGTGTTCGATCAGGCCCAGCTGCTGCAGCATGCCGGTGCGGATACCGGCCAGCGCGCGCTGCGCCGGGGTGGGTGGCATGTCCAGCGAGTGGTCCAGCACATAGGCCCAACTCTGCACCCCGTTGAGCGCGGAGCGCAGGTCATGTGCGATCTGGCCGATCAGCGTGGCGACTTCGGCGCTGCTCTGGACCGGTTCCGGTGGCTCGCATGCATCATGCGTTTCATGCGCGTCGCGGGATGCGGGCTGGCCGGGTGCGCCGGGGTCTTCGGAGGAGTTGGGTTGCTGCGACATCGGTACCTTGTGCGGGCGGTGTGCTCACCCGGTTGCCATGCAATTAGCATACCGCGCGGTGAAACCGCCGCATGCGCGCGGACCAAAGCCGCAATCAGGCGCTTGTCCGGCAGGCTTGACGCGTGCCGGGCCAGGCCACGCACACCGCACGCTAGTTCGGCGCCGTGGTTCCGTTCTGCGCGGCGCCCGCGCCATTGGCTCGCAGCCACTCGGGTAGCTCGCCTTTCGAGGCATATTCTTCCAGGCGGTTATACAAGGTTTTCAGGCTGATGCCGAGGATCTCGGCGGCATGCTTCTTTACGCCGGAGCATTGCTCCAGCGTGGCAAAGATCAACTGGCGATCGGCGTCCGCCAGGGATATGCCCACCGGCACCGACACCATGGCGGTGGCGGCCGGGTTCGCCGCCGCCACCTGCAGCGGCACATGGGCATCGGCAATCAAGTCCCGGTCGGCCATGATGTAGGTCCGCTGCACGAAGTTGCGCAGCTCGCGCACATTGCCCGGCCACGCATGCAGCAACAGGCTGTCCAACAGTTCCGGGGCGAAGCGGCGCTGGGTGCCGTGCTCGCCGTTCATCTGTTCCAGCAGCGTATTGGCGATCTGCACCACATCGTCGCCACGCGCGCGCAGCGGCGGCAATTCGATCGGGAACACATTGAGCCGGTGATAGAGGTCGGCGCGCAGCTTGCCGTCGGCCACGGCTTCTTCCGGATTGCGGTTAGTGGCGGCCACCACGCGCACGTCGGCTTGCAGCTCGCGGTTGGTGCCGACCCGCATGAAGGCGCCGGATTCCAGCACGCGCAGCAGCTTGACCTGCAGTTCGATAGGCATCTCGGTGATTTCATCGAGAAAAAGCGTGCCGCCGTCGGCTCGCTCGAAGTAGCCCTTGTGCTGGCGCTCGGCGCC
>NZ_JBFTLX010000315.1:0-7101 GCF_056396665.1 Cupriavidus sp. 05T313
CCTCCTCTAAATCCGCAAAAACCAAGCAAGTCGCCAGCAGCGGCAAGACTGAGCACGTCACTACGCGCAAGGTCGTGGTACTGAAAAACGGCAAGCGTCAGGTCGTGACGCAGCGCCAGGCTGCGCCGGTGCGCGCGGCCTTTATCCCGGCGAAACCCTCGCTGGGCGAGGCGCTCGGGCTGCGTGACACGGAGGATGCGCTCGCGCTGCGCTCCAGCGTGGCGCTGGTGATGGACCAGAACTCCAACGAAGTGCTGTTCCAGAAGAACGCCGCCGCGGTGCTGCCGATCGCCTCGATCACCAAGCTGATGACCGCCCTGGTGGTGATGGACGCGCGTCAGCCGATGGATGAGGTTCTCACCATCACAGAGGACGACCGCGACAATGAAAAGCACAGCAGCTCGCGCCTGCGATTCGGTGCGCAGCTGAGCCGCCAGGAGGCGCTGCTGCTGGCCCTGATGTCCTCGGAGAATCGGGCGGCGTCGGTGCTGGGCCGCAGCTATCCGGGCGGCCTGCCGGCATTTGTGCAGGCCATGAACCGCAAGGCACGCGAACTCGGCATGAACGACAGCCACTTCGTCGATTCGAACGGCTTGTCGAGCAGCAATGTCTCGAGCGCGATGGACCTCGTGCGCATGGTCAACGCGGCGTACCGCAATCCCACCATCCGCGAGTACTCCACGCAGACCGAGTATGAGGTCAACGTGCTCGGGCGTACCCAGCACTACGTCAGCACCAACCGCCTGGTGCGCGGCGGCAACTGGGATATCGGCCTGCAGAAGACCGGCTTTATCTCCGAGGCTGGCCAGTGCCTGGTGATGCAGGCGAAGGTGAACGRCCGCAATGTGGTGATGGTGTTCCTGGATTCGGTTGGCAAGCTGTCGCGCTTTGCGGATGCCAACCGCGTCAAGGACTGGCTGGAACACGTGCAAACGGGTCCCGCCCGCCCTTTTCCGTCCTCCCCTAACCTGACGCAGGGGCCAGGTTCCCCCCAGGCTATCCTTACCGCCCAGCAGCCACGCGGCATCTGATGGCGGAGCCGCAATGACCCGGCACCCACGGACCTGAGGTCATGAAAAACGCGCCGTCCCCGGCGCGTTTTTTTCGTTGGGCGCCGCGGCGCGCCCGGTGCCTACAGCAGCTTGCCAGGGTTCATGATGCCGGCCGGATCCAGCAATTGCTTGATGCCCCGCATCAGGCGAAGTTCGAGCGGGTCCTTGAGGCGCAGGAAATCATCGCGCTTGAGCTGGCCGATGCCATGCTCGGCGCTGATGCTGCCGCCGTAGCGCGCGACCTCGTCCAGCACCTCGGCGGTCAGTGCCTTGCCGTGCTGAGCGGTCCAGTCGCGCTCCGCGCCTGCCGGACGCGACAGGTTGTAGTGCAGGTTGCCGTCGCCGAAGTGCCCGAAGATGAAGGGGCGGATGCTGGGGCTGACGGCCTTGAGGCGCTTCTCCATCGATGCCATGAAGGCGGGGATCTGCTCGATCGGCAGTGAGACATCGTGCTTCAGGTGCGGCCCGTCGGCGCGCTGCGCCTCGGAGATTTCCTCGCGAAGCTTCCACAGGCTCTGCAATTGCGCCAGCGAAGCGGAGACCGCGGCATCCAGGCACAACTCGCGCTCCAGCGCTTCCCCGATCACGCGTTCGAGCAGGGTGTTGAGGGCCTCTTCGTCCGTGGTGTCGGCCAGCTCCACCAGCACATAGGCGGGATGGCGCTGGGCGAACGGCTCCTGTACGCCTTCCGCATGTCTGAGCACCAGGTCGACGCAATCGCCGGTAAAGAACTCAAAGGCTTGCAGGCGCGCGCCACACTGGGCGAACAGCAGTTCGAAAAGCTCCAGCGCCTGCAGGGGCGACGCCACCGCGGCCAGCACCACCGAGCGCGCATCGGTGCGCGGAAACAGGCGCAGCGCCGCGGCGGTGATCACGCCGAGCGTGCCCTCGGAGCCGATCAGCAATTGTTTGAGATCGTAGCCGGTGTTGTCCTTGCGCAAGGCGCGCAGCCCGTGAAAGATCTCGCCGTTGGGCAGCACGGCCTCGACGCCCAGCACCAGTTCACGCGCCATGCCATAGCGCACCACATTGACACCGCCAGCATTGGTAGCAAGGTTGCCGCCGATCTGGCAGGAGTCCTCGGCCGCCAGGCTGAGCGGTAGCAGGCGATGCGCTTCTTGGGCGGCGCGCCGCAGGTTACCCAGGATGCAGCCCGCTTCCGCGACCATCGTGTTGGCGATGGTATCGATCGAACGGATCGCGTTCATGCGGTCCATGCTCAGCACCACGTTGACCGGACTGCTGTCAGGAGCGGCGCCGCCGCACAGGCCGGTATTGCCGCCGCGCGGCACCACCGGCACCGCGGCCTGCTGGCACAGCGCCAGGCAGCGGGCCACCTCATCCACCGAGCGCGGCCGTACCACGGCTTGCGCATTGCCACGGTAAAGGCCGCGCCAGTCGGCGAGCCAGGGCGCGACCTGGTCGGGCTCGGTGGCAACCACGTCGGGGCCCAGTGTTTCGATCAGGCGGGGCAGGAAGGCTGTATTTTGCATGGTGGTTCTATCTGGAGAGACGATGCGGCTCAGGCCGCTGAATGGGATGGTTCCTGCCGGGCTGCGGGGGACTCGGCGCGCGCGTGCGGCCGCAGGCCCAGGCGCGCCGCCGCGCCCTGCAGATGGGACACGGCAGCGGCGCGCGCCAGTTCCGGGTCGCCGGCACGGATTGCGTGGAAGATGGCCAGGTGCTCTTGGTGGACTTGTTCGGACAGGCCATCCTGCTGGCGCGTATTCAGCCGTGCCACATGCACGGCCTGGTGCAATTGCAGGTTCAGGTATTGGAGCAGTTGCAGGTAGTACTTGTTGTGCGTGGCGGTGGCGATTGCCACGTGGAAGGCGGTGTCCGCCTCCACGCTGCGGTGAGGATCATGCAGTTGCGCCGCCAGCCGCTCCAGCAGCGATTGCATCTCAGCGACATCCTGCGCGGTGCGTCGTTGCGCGGCCAGCGCGGCGGCAGCGCTCTCGAGGTCGAGCCGCAGTTCGTAGATGCTCGCCAGTTCGTCGCGATCGATGTCCATCTCCCGCGGCAACTGGAAACCGGCATTGCCCACGCGGGAGCGCACCGTGCTGCCCACGCCCTGACGGCTTTCGATCAGGCCCTGGGAGCGCAGGTGTTCGGTCACCTCGCGAATGACGGCCGGGCTCACGCCGTAGTGCCCGGCAAGCTGCTTGCCGGTCGGCAGGCGGGCGCCAACGGGGTACGTGCCGTTGGCGATCTCGGCGCGCAGTTGCTGGGTCACCTGTTCGGTGAGGGTGATGGCTTTGGTACGCATGCCCGGCAGGATATCGTTATTCAGGTTATCTGAAAACTAAGTGTAAACCCTTGCCGTTGCGGATCGATGCATGAATGGGGAAATGGGGTTAAGCGCGCCGCCGGCGATTGAGGATCAATAACAGCCAAGCGGCAACCCAGCGGCAGGCGTCAGCGGAAAAGCAGGATAGCGGGGTGAAGGCGGTGCCGGGACCGGGCGGGAAGGGTGTCCCGCCTATCCCTCACCCCCGAGGGGCTCAGGCGGCCACGTCGGTCGCGTAGCCCATGCCGCGCGAGATCTGCAGCGCGGTTTCCTTCAGGTTCTGCAGCCAGCTGTCCTGCAGGCGGTCGGCCGGGGCCGATAGCGAGAGCCCGGCAACCAGCCGGCGCGAATCGTCGTAGATGCCGGCTGCAATGCAGCGCACGCCGAGTTCCAGTTCCTCGTTGTCGCGCGCGTAGCCGTTCGTGCGGACCCAGTTGAGTTCGCGTTCCAGCTTGATCAGGTCCGTGATCGAGGTGCGCGTATGGCCGGCCAGCCCGGTGCGGGTGGCATAGTTGCGCACCCGCGCGACTTCGTCGGCCGCCAGGAACAGCTTGCCCACGGAGGTCAGGTGCAGCGGCGCGCGTCCGCCAATGGCGCGCACCACCTGCATGCCGGAGCGTTCGCTGTACGCGCGCTCGATGTAGACGATCTCATCGCCCTGGCGCACAGACAGGTTGACGGTCTGGCCCGTCACGCGATGCAGTGCGCGCATCGGCGCCAGTGCCGCGTCGCGTACCGACAGGCGGGCCTTGACCAGGTTGCCCAGTTCCAGCAACCGCATGCCAAGCCGATAGCTGCCGGGATCGGAGCGGTCGACGAAACGGCAGGCCACCATATCGTTGAGGATGCGGTGCGCCGTGGAGGGGTGCAGGCCGGTGGTCAACGACAGTTCTTTCAGGCTGACCGGATCAGCATGCTGGGCTAGCGCATCCAGCAAGGTCATCATGCGCTCGATGACCTGGATGGATGTCTTTCCTGGTGCCTTGTCTGCTTCTGCCATGGGGAAATGTTGCCGTGCGGCAAATTAAGCGGTTGCCTGATTCTATCTCGCATTGTGAAAATTTCAATAGGTGAAATGACATTACCGAAAGAAACTTCAGATTCTGCCGATGGCGGATGTGCCGGGAAAGGCATGCAAAAATGCAGTGAATTCCCCCGCGCCATGAACGCTTTTGTATGCCGCACGGTGCGCAAGAGCGCATAATTGCGGGGTTTCGGGGTCTGGAAAAGGGAAACAATGCGAGTCGGTCTGTTCGCCACCTGCCTGGTGGACCTCATGCGTCCGGAAATCGGTTTCTCGGTGCTCAAGCTGCTGGAGAAGGCGGGTTACGAAGTGATGGTGCCCGAGGCGCAGACCTGTTGCGGCCAACCTGCCTACAACTCGGGCGAACGCGTCGGGGCGCGCGATCTGGCGGAGAAATTCCTGCGCGAGTTCGAGATGTTCGACTATGTGGTGATCCCGTCGGGCTCATGTGGCGGCATGGTGCTGCATCACTACGCCGACCTGCTGGGCGACGATCCCGAACTGAATGGCCGCTATGAGGGCTTGCGCTCGCGCGTGTTCGAGCTGACCGACTTCCTGGCCAACGTGGCCAAGCTGGGCGAATTCGATTCCAGGTTCGCCGGCCGCATTACCTACCATGACTCCTGCTCCGGCCTGCGCGAACTCGGCGTCAAGAGCCAGCCGCGCGCCTTGCTGGCGCAATTGCCCGGCGTACAGTTGAGCGAAATGAAGGACTGCGAGGCCTGCTGCGGATTCGGCGGCACCTTCTCGGTCAAGTACGGCAATATCTCGACAGCCATCGTCGACGAGAAGTGCGCCAACATCAAGGCCAGCGGCGCTGATGCCGTGGTGCTGGGCGACCTTGGCTGCATGCTCAATATCGAAGGGCGCCTGCGCCGGACCGGCGACACACGTACCCAGGTGCTGCACATCGCGCAAGTGCTCGCCGGCGACGCCTGAGCCCGGGCGGACGAAAAACAAACCTTGGCGAGATCCCCGCTATGCAAGTTCGCAGCATGGAATTCAAGGCGCGCGCGGGCCAGAAACTGGCTGACCAGCGCCTGCAGCAGAACCTCAAGAAGCTTTCCACCAAGTTCGTGACGGCGCGCGCCGATGCCATTCGCGACATCGATTTCGATGCCACGCGCGAGGCGCTCAAGGAGCGACGTGACCGCGCGTTGCARAACCTCGATGTCTGGCTGGCCACTTTCGAGGAAAACGCCACGCGCCGCGGCGCCACCGTGCTGTTTGCCGAAACCACCGCGGATGCCGCGCGGCTGGTGGCGGAGATCGCGCAGAAGCATGGCGTCAAGAAGGTCATCAAGAGCAAATCGATGGTGACCGAGGAAATGCGCCTGAACCAGGTGCTTGGCGAGATGGGCGTGCAGAGCATCGAGACCGACCTCGGTGAGTACATCCTGCAGATCAACGACGCGGAGCCGCCGTCGCACATCATCGCCCCGGTGGTGCACAAGGACAAGGAAGAGATCGCCGACCTGTTTGCCAGGGTGCACCACAAGCCGCGCCTGACCGATATCCCCGAGATGACGCGCGAGGCGCGCGAAGTGCTGCGGCCGGAATTCCTGTCGGCCGACATGGGCGTGACCGGCGGCAACTTCATCATTGCCGAAACCGGATCGGTGGCGGTGGTGACCAACGAAGGCAACGAGGGCATGTGCACGGTGATGCCACGAGTGCACGTAGCCGTGACCGGCATAGAGAAAGTACTGCCGACGCTGGAAGACCTGGCCACCGTGATGCGGCTGCTGCCGCGCTCGGCTACCGGGCAGGCGATCTCCAATTATTTCTCGCTGCTGACCGGCCCGCGTGCCGAGGGCGAGCGCGATGGCCCGGAGCATATGTATTTCGTGCTGGTCGACGGCGGGCGCAGTGGCCTGATCGGGGGCGACTTCCAGGACATGCTGCGCTGCATCCGCTGCGGCGCCTGCATGAACCACTGCCCGGTGTACCAGAAGATCGGTGGCCATGCCTATGGCTGGGTTTATCCTGGCCCGATGGGCAGCGTGCTGACGCCGAGCTATACGGGCCTGGCCAACGCGCTGGATCTGCCACAGGCAGCCACGCTGTGCGGCGAATGCAACCGCGTGTGCCCGGCTTCCATCCCGTTATCGGACCTGTTGCGCAAGCTGCGGGAGAAACAGATGGAACGCGGCCTGCGCCCCTGGCAGGAGCGGCTCGGGCTGCAGGTGTGGGGCTACGTGGCGCGCCGTCCGGCGCTCTATGCCTTCGCCACCCGCATTGGCGCGCGCCTGCTCTCGCGCATGGGCGGCAGCAGCAAGCTGATCGCCAGGCTGCCGATGGCAGGCCGGGGCTGGACGGAGACCCGCGACCTGCCCGCACCGAGCGGACGGACCTTCCGCGAACTCTACAAGGAAAGGAGGGCCCGTTGATGGCCACGACCACTGACAACGCGCCGGCGCTGGCGGCCATGCGCGCAGCGCTTGAACAACATATCGGCGGCCAGCTCGCCGCCGATGGCCTGGTGCGCAACTGGCGCGAGGCAGCGCCCGCGCTGGTATTGCCGCCGATGTTCGAGCAGGCGATGGAAGAGTTGCTGCGCCGGCTGGAGATGTCGGCAGTGTTCGCGCAGGACAGCTGCTCGTTTTCGAGTTCGGCGGTGACCGACCAGCTCAAGCGCTGGCTGGACAAGGCGGCCACGGCCTGAACGTGGCCGGCCAAAATGCGGAAGGCCCCCGCCGAGACGGGGGCCTTCCGCATTTTGGCCGGGGCTTAGC
>NZ_JBFTLX010000316.1:0-7067 GCF_056396665.1 Cupriavidus sp. 05T313
CGCCCCATACGGCCTGGTACACCTTGACGGCACGCTTCGCATCGCGGGTGGGTGATTCCTGCCTTGGGGCGGGGATCACGGCTAAGCCTGTCTTCTAGACTTTGTTTTTGATGTTGCCGTCTGCCCGGTACGGGTCGGCGAAGCCTAGCGCTTGCAGCGTCTCCGTCTCGATGGCTTCCATTTCCTCCGCCTCGGCGTCCTCTTCGTGCTCATAGCCCTGCGCATGCAGCACGCCGTGCACGATCAGATGCGCATAGTGCGCCTCAAGCGGCTTCTTCTGCTCGCGCGCTTCCTGCTCCACCACCGGGCAGCACAGCACGATATCCCCGCTGACCGGATCGGACTCATGCTCGGCATAGGCAAACGTCAGGACATTGGTCGCGTAGTCCTTGCCGCGGTAGCTGCGGTTCAGGCTGCGGCCTTCTTCCTCGCCGACAAAGCGGATGGTCAGCGTGGCATCGGCGWACAGCGCCGACTTGGCCCAGGTCTGCACCTTGCGCTGCGTCGGCAGGCCGCGTCGTCCCTTGACACCCTCGCCGTACTGCAGCGCGAGTTCCAGCGACGGCGGCGTGGCGGGGGTGCCGGTGGTGGTGACCACGGGCGTGGCGGTGACGGCCACGGATAGCGCGTCATGGTTGTCCGGGCGCACCAGCAGGCCGGCCTGCTGGCGGTCGTCGGTGTGCTCGGCCAGCAGCGCGAGCACGCCATCGGCGGCTTGCGAGAGGTCCACGGTGATGCTGCGGCCGTCAGGCAGCTGCACGCGCACGGCGTGCGCCTGGGTCTTGCGCGCACGGCCGTCGGCGTCGAACAGGATCAGGCTGGCGGGGGAGGAGTTTGCGTTCACGATGTTGCGTTCGGTTAAGCGTCTCGGTGTTGAGCGTGATATTCGTCATAGGCATCGACGATGCGTGCCACCAGCGGATGGCGCACCACGTCGAGGCTGGTGAAGCGGGTCATGGCCACGCCGCGCACCTCGCGCAGCACATGCTGCGCTTCCACCAGGCCGCTCTTCTGGCCGCGCGGCAGGTCGATCTGGGTGGTGTCGCCGGTGATCACCGCCTTGGAGCCGAAGCCGATCCGGGTCAGGAACATCTTCATCTGCTCGGGCGTGGTGTTCTGYGCYTCGTCSAGGATGATGAASGCGTSGTTCAGCGTGCGCCCGCGCATRTASGCCAGCGGSGCGAYCTCGATCATCTGGCGCTCGAACATCTTCTGCGTGCGGTCGAAGCCGAGCAGATCGTACAGCGCGTCGTACAGCGGGCGCAGGTAGGGGTCGATCTTCTGCGCCAGGTCGCCGGGCAGGAAGCCCAGGCGCTCGCCGGCTTCCACCGCCGGGCGCGTCAGCACGATGCGCTTGACCGAGTCGCGTTCCAGGGCGTCCACCGCGCACGCCACGGCCAGGTAGGTCTTGCCGGTGCCGGCCGGGCCGATGCCCAGCGTGAGGTCATGCGAGAGCACATTGCGCAGGTAGTCGCGCTGCATTGGCGTGCGCCCGTGCAGGCCCGCGCGGCGCGTGTGAAGTACGGGCGATTCGTCCTCGAAGGCGTCGGCCTCGGCACCGCCGGCGCCGTCCGGCACATAGGCGCCGTGCGCGGCGACCTGGCGCGCTTCGACCAGGCCGAGCTGCACGTCGTCGATCGACAGCGCCGTGCGGGCCTGGTTATAGAAGCGCTCCAGCGCGGCGGCAGCGTCGCGCGCGTAGGCGCCGCGCACCGTCATGCGGTGGCCGCGGCGCAGGATGGTGACGTCGAGCGCCTGCTCGATCTGGCGCAGGTTCTCGTCAAGCGGCCCGCACAGGTTCTGCAGGCGGGTGTTGTCGTCCTTGGGGGCGACGAATTCGGCTGAGGGAATTTTCATCTGGGAACGAGTGGCGGCTTCTTGCGTCGCGCCCGCCGGCCACGGCCGGCAGGCGCAACCCGGCCTGGATTACTGGCGCACTACGATTTCGCCGCGCAGCGAGTGTGGGAAGGCTTCGGTGATGGCCACGTCCACCATCTCGCCGACCATGCGGTCGCGGCGGTCCTGGGGCACGCCCGGCAGCGCGAAATTCACCACGCGGTTGTTCTCGGTGCGGCCGTGCAGCTCGGTCGGGTCCTTGCGCGCCGGGCCTTCCACCAGGATGCGCTGCACCGAGCCGACCATGCCTTTGCTGATGCGCTGCACGTTTTCCTCGATGGTGGCCTGCAGGTGCTGCAGGCGCCGGAGCTTGACCTCGTGCGGCGTGTCGTCGGCCAGATTGGCCGCCGGCGTGCCGGGGCGCGGGCTGAAGATAAAGGAGAAGGAGGTGTCGTAGCCGATCTCCTCGATCATCGCCATCAGCTTGTCGAAGTCCGCCTCGGTCTCGCCGGGGAAGCCGATGATGAAGTCCGACGACAGCGACATGTCCGGGCGCAGCGCGCGCAGTTTGCGGATGATGCTCTTGTACTMCAGCACGCTGTAGCCGCGCTTCATGGCCATCAGGATGCGGTCGGACGCATGTTGCACCGGCAGGTGCAGGTGGTTGACCAGCTTCGGGCAGCGCTCGTACAGCTCGATCAGTCGCGGCGTGAATTCCTTCGGGTGGCTGGTGGTGTAGCGGATCCGCTCGATGCCGGGGATCTCGGCCACGTACTCGATCAGCAGCGCGAAGTCGGCGATTTCGCTGGTGTCGCCCATGGCGCCGCGGTACGCGTTGACGTTCTGCCCCAGCAGCGTGACTTCGCGCACGCCTTGCCCGGCCAGCCCGGCGACCTCGGCCAGCACGTCCTCGAACGGGCGCGAGACTTCCTCGCCGCGGGTGTAAGGCACCACGCAGTAGCTGCAGTACTTGGAGCAGCCTTCCATGATCGAGACAAAGGCGCTCGGGCCTTCGACCCGCGCCGGCGGCAGGTGGTCGAACTTCTCGATCTCGGGGAAGGAGATGTCTACCTGCGAATGGCCGGTCTGGCGGCTGCGGTCGATCATGGCGGGCAGGCGGTGCAGCGTCTGCGGGCCGAACACCACATCGACATAAGGCGCGCGCTTGACGATGGCGGCGCCTTCCTGGCTCGCCACGCAACCGCCCACGCCGATCACCAGATCGGGCTTGAGCGCCTTGAGCGCCTTCATGCGGCCGAGTTCGGAGAACACCTTCTCCTGCGCTTTTTCGCGCACCGAGCAGGTGTTGAAGAGGATCACGTCCGCATCTTCGGGGTTGTCTGTCTTTTCCAGGCCTTCGGCGGCGTGGAGCACGTCGACCATCTTGTCCGAGTCGTACTCGTTCATCTGACAGCCGTAGGTTTTGACGAAGACTTTTTTCATGGTGCCGATCTCAGTGGTTGACCTGGGGGCATCAGGGCTTTATGGGGACTCAACAAATCCGGGAGCCACGGCACGTTGCCGCGGCCCGGACGACGATCATTGCGCGGTTTTCTGTTCCTGCTCGCTCAGCACCCAGGCCGTCAGCAACTGGCCGTAGAGGTCGAGCTTGAACCGCACCGGCAGCTTCTGGCCGGCCACCGCCGCGATGGGCAGCAACTGGTTGTCGGTGCCGAACAGCCGCAGGCCGGGCGCCACGCCAACGGTCTTGCCGTCCAGCGTTGCCGATTGCGGTGCGCCGGGCGACGGCGCGGCGAGCACCAGCCGGGCTTTCGCCGCGTCGGCCGGGATCACCCGCAACGGCGCCTGCCCCTGTGCCGTTGCCGGCAGCAGAGCGGCGCACGTGGCGAGCGATGCGGCAAGCAGGGTCGCCCGCAGGAACAGGGCAGGGCGCGCGGCACGGTTGGCTGACATGGAGGCTCCGGCGAAAAACGGTTCGGGAAACGAAGGCGATGCGGGTTGTCCGCGGCAAGCGGCGCACCAGCCAAGTCTACGCGCACCGTGCCGCCGCGCCTGGCGCAGGCCGGGCAACCCGATATTCTACCCGGTCGCCCGCCGCCCGCGCTGGCCTAGAACAGTCCGGATGCTTCCTGCAGCACACGCCGCTTCGAGACCGTCCCCATCAGTTCGCGCCCGCCGTTATCGCGGATCACCGGGATGCGGTTGAGCGCGTGATGGGTGAACAGGCTCAATGCGTCGGGCAGGCGCGACTCGGGGGTGAGCGTGGGGAAGTCGCGTTCGCACAGCGTAAACAGGTCGGCATCCGGCTGCTCGCGCAGCGCGCGCTGCACGGCGTGGATCGACAGCGCGCCCAGCAGGCAGCCATTGGGCGCCACCATATACAGGTAGCGCGTGCCGGTCTCGGCGAACTTGTCGCTGGCCTGTTCCAGCGTCGCGTCCGGGCCGATCGTGGTGTCGGTGGGCTCGCACAGCCCGGCCAGCGTAAGCGCCCGCGCGCGGTCCGCCGCGGCCGAGGCTTGCGTACGCTCGGCCACCACGCTGTACAAGGACAAGGTCTGGCAGCGTGAGGCGGTGTAGTAGGCCGCCGCCGCGCCGATCATGCCGGGCAGCAGCAACGCCGGCGCCAGTGTCATCTCGAACACCATCAGCACTGACATCAGCGGCGCCTGGCTGGTGGCGGCCAGGAAGGCGCACATGCCCACCAGCGGCAGCAGCGGCGCGCCRCCGCCTCCCGGCACGGCGGGCGCCAGCAATTGCCCGAGCGCGGCACCCACGAACAGCGAAGGGGTGAACACCCCGCCCACCGCGCCCGAGCCCATGCTGAGCACGGTGGCCAGCAGCTTGGCCAGCAGCACGGCCGCCAGCGACACGCTCAGGGGATGCGCCATCAGGATCGACTGGATGGTGTAGTAGCCATTGCCTACCACCTCCGGCACCCGGATCGCCAGCACGCCCACCAGGGCGCCGCCCAGCGCCAGGCGCGGCACCATGCCGCCCGGCACGTGGGCGAAGGCGCCCTTGGCCAGGCTGGAGGCGCGCATGAAAAGGGCGCCCGCGACACCGGCCAGTACGCCCAGCAGCACAGCGGCGAGCAGCATCGGCGCGTGCAGCATGTCGGACGGCACATGCAGGCCCGGGTACAGCGGTTGCAGGCCGCCGTGCAGCTGGCTGACCACGGTGCCTGCCACCGAGGCCAGGAACAGCGGCATCAGCCGCTGCACCGCCACCGCGCCGAACACCACCTCGGCGACAAAGACCGCGGCCGACAGCGGCGTGTGATACACCGAGGCCAGCCCCGCGGCCGCRGCGCAGGCCGTGAGCATGCGCCTCAGGTTGGTGTCGCCATCGGGGCCGGCTCTGCCGCGCGCCGACGGGAACAGCGAGCCGCACAGCGCGGCGAGCTGGATCATCGCGCCCTCTTTACCGACCGAGCTGCCGGTGACGATGGAGCAGAACGACGACAGCGCGCGCAGCAATGTGATGCGTACCGGCAGCCGCCCCGTGCCGCTGGCGACTGCTTCCATATAGTCGGAAACGCCGGGCTGTGCCGCATTGAGCCTGGCCGCGGCGGTCAGCAGCAAGCCCGCGACCACGCCACCGAGGGTCGGGATCAGCACCCGCCAGGCCAGCGCCAGCCCGGCAAATACGGTGACGATATCCGCATGCGTGCCAAACATCACATAGCCGCTGGCGTCCAGCGCTTCCTTGAACAGGGTGGTGACGATGGCGGCGGCGATCCCTACCGGGATGGCTGTAAAGAGAGTGACTTCCTGGTCTTCGATGAACCTGAACCGCATCGTGACGTCATCCGGGGGGGAGGATGGAGCCGGGCCGGGCATGCCCGTGCCCGCGGGGGCACGGCCAGGCGGGACCAGGGCGTGGCTGGCCGCCATGATAGCGCAGCGCCACCCGGACCCATCGGGCCCATCGGGGCGCCTGGCGCGCGCGATAGCGCCAGGCTGGTACACTAGCGGCCTTTCCTCCTAAAGAAGCGGGGGCAGTCGCCTCGTTTCGCCGGTCGCTCTTTTCCGGTTTTCGGTTTTCTCACTCACGTCGCCCCCGCGATTGGCGCACCACATGCGCAAAGGGCGGCCGAAGCGTCAATTCATGTCTTTTTCCGATCTTGGCTTGTCCGACAAGCTTATGCGTGCCGTGGCCGAACAGGGCTATACCACGCCGACTCCGATTCAAGCGCAGGCGATTCCCGCCATCCTCAAGGGGGGCGACCTGCTTGYCGGCGCGCAGACCGGCACCGGCAAGACGGCCGGCTTCACGCTGCCGCTGCTGCAACTGCTGTCCGAATCCCCGGCTGCCCGCGAACCCGCGCGCGGACAGCGCCTGCCGGTGCGTGCGCTGGTCCTGACCCCCACCCGCGAACTGGCGGCCCAGGTCGAGGAAAGCGTCCGTAACTACGGCAAGTACCTCAAGCTGCGTTCGATGGTGATGTTCGGCGGCGTGGGCATCAATCCGCAGATCGAACAACTCAAGCGCGGTGTCGATATCGTGGTGGCCACGCCTGGCCGCCTGCTCGACCACCTGTCGCAACGCACCATCGACCTCTCGCACGTGGAAATGCTGGTGCTGGACGAAGCCGACCGCATGCTGGACATGGGCTTTATCCACGACATCCGCAAGATCCTCAACGTCCTGCCGCCGAAGCGCCAGAACCTGCTGTTCTCGGCCACCTTCTCCGACGAGATCCGTGGCCTGGCCGACCGTCTGCTCGACAATCCCGCTTCCATCGAAGTCGCGCGCCGCAACACCACGGCCGAGACCGTGGCGCAGCGCGTCTACCCGGTGGACCGTGAGCGCAAGCGCGAACTGCTGGCCCACCTGGTGCGCGAGAACGACTGGCACCAGGTGCTGGTGTTCACCCGCACCAAGCACGGCGCCAACCGCCTGGCCGAGCAGCTCGACAAGGAAGGCCTGTCGGCGCTGGCGATCCACGGCAACAAGAGCCAGTCGGCCCGCACACGCGCGCTGACCGAGTTCAAGGCCGGCACGCTGCGCCTGCTGGTGGCCACCGATATCGCCGCGCGCGGCATCGACATCGACCAGCTGCCGCACGTGGTCAACTACGACCTGCCCAACGTGCCCGAAGACTACGTGCACCGTATCGGCCGCACCGGCCGTGCCGGCGCCGAGGGCGAGGCGATCTCGCTGGTCTGCGTGGATGAAACCGCCTTGCTGCGCGACATCGAGCGGCTGATCAAGCGCCAGATCGAACAAACCATCCTGCCGGGCTTCGAGGTCGATCCGAGCATCCCGGC
>NZ_JBFTLX010000317.1:0-7063 GCF_056396665.1 Cupriavidus sp. 05T313
GCAATACACACGCGTTCGGCCGACACCGGGTATGCGCATCAGCTTGTCCGGCCGGCCGCTCTTTTCTTCGTGCTGCAGCACGTCCATCGCCATCAACAGCGCGGCCACTGCCTTTGGGTCATAGCCCTTGCATACCTCCCTGCGCCACACCTCCGGCTGGATGAAGTACTCGCACGCTGCGGTCTCCGCCGCCTCCGGGCTCATCTTGTCGCCAAACTCCCGCAGGTAGTCACTATTCGTGTTGATTGGTGTACCGCTGCCCGTTACCAAGCGCTTATATCCCGCGCGATTCATCGTGTTTGGCTTGTGGTCATCGGCCGCACGATTCACCCAGGTAAAGCGCGCGTCCCCATGCAGCTCCAGGAAACCGCGTACCTGCCGAACCATTGACTTATGCTCGCCGCTACCGGCGCCTCCGCGTTCGGTCAGCCACGCATCAAAGCAAGCCTTCGCCGCCGATGTGGCCCAGCCCGCCGGCCAGCCGGTTAGACCTGCACTGGTGGACAGTTCGCCGGCCACCCCCACCAGTGCAAACCGCGATGCCACGCGAAACACCTGGCCATGGGCGCTGCCCGCCACCCAATCACTCACCAGGGCGCTAACCCCCTCCCGCAAGATCTCCGCAAGCTCCGCTTGGTTGGCCACCGCCCATTCAATGAACCCCATGCCCGCCGTGCCGTAGTAGCTTCGCGTGGCCTCCTGCAGATGATCGGACAAGGCCTTGCCCGAGACGAACCCGCAAAGGTCTTCAAACACGCCGAGGCCCTTACCTGCATCAGCCGGGATGTTGGCTAGGCGGATCTCTTGCCCCGACTTCGCCACCTTGCCGGCCTCGGCCATATGATCGGATAGCTTGATTTCGCCATCCGACAAGAACAGCAGCCGCCACGTGAGCGCCGGCCGCGCCGTGGCAGTGCGAGTGGCGCGACCCTTGCCGGCCTCATTGGCCAGCATGTAGACCGTATCCCCGATGATTTTTGGATCGACCTGGCCAATCTCATCCAGGATCAGCAGCGCATCCGAGTGCTGCGCAGCGGTCAGTTCTAAGGCGTTGTCAGTTGCCCGCCAGCTTCGCGCATAGTCACGCCCGCCAAACACTGAGGCCGCGACACGTAGGCCCGTTGTCTTGCCGCTGGAGCTATCCCCTACCAGGTGAAAGCCGCCCGACTGCAAGCCCGCATGATGCAGGAGCGGCGCCGCGAACGCCGCAGAGGCACAGAAGGTCAACCGCGTGTTACCGACGCACGCAGCCGCAACCTGCGTTTTCCACTCATCGAGCGTGCCACGTTGCTTGAACTGCGATACAACGCCCGCAGCCGACTGGAACAGCACGCGCTCGCCCTCTGCCTCCCCTATCGTGCGATCCGGCAACACAAACGCGCTCCCATGCCAGCCAATGCGATCCGTACAGCGCGCGCGTGTTTCCGTAGCGGCCGTCTGGATGTACGTTGTCAGCAGGTTCTTTGCCTTCGAACCAGGTGCAATATTGACGCCCATGGAAAGCAGCGTGGCCCGATATTCCGTACCATCCCCGGCCAACATACGCGCCGGCATCGCCCATTGCTTCGGGTGGCCGTCTGCATCGTTGGCCACCAGGAGAAAACCCCACTCCCCATTGTGTTCGTCGCGGGTCTTGGCCTCGACATCGAGACGCGAACAGACCCAGTACGGCGGCAACGGGTCGCCCTGGTCGCTAAACCCGTGATACCAAACCCCTTTGCCGTCCACATCGAACCATGGGCGGCCTGGCGACCGGGCCGATTTAGCGGCCTTAGGCGCTTTCGTCTTGGTGGTGGCCACCTCACCCCCGCCCCGCACCTTTACGTCACGCGTAGCGGCTGCCTGCTGGCTTGCCGCAGCTCTATCGATGTTCTCCGCTGCAGGCACTGCCGAAAGCTCCGGCCGCATAGCTGCCTCAAGCTGCTGGCGCACCTGCTCAGTTCCAGAAACCCGAGCCAAGTCGTTAAAGTCGCTGCCATCGTCTGGCAAGCCAGCCGGCGCCACCATCTGACCACGTGCCCGCCGCCCGGCGTCCTTGGCCGCCAGCAGCCCCGGATTCTTGCCCGTCTCCGCTTCGGTGGCCCGGTCATCATCGGCGCAGATAAGCAGTTGCACATCCGGGAAGAGCCGCCGCATGGTTTCTGCCACGTGCCGCAGGTTCGACGCATTAAAGGCCACCACCACCGGCAAGCCGCACACCTGGTGCAACGTCGCGGCCGTGGCATATCCCTCGGCCACCAGCAGCCATCCAGTCGCATCCGGCGTGCCAATCACGTGATAGCAGCCTGACACGCGGCCACCCTTCAAAAAGATCTTGTCATTCCCGCCGCTCAGCGGTTTGCCGTAGATCCGCTGCAGATTCCACAGTTGGCCAGCAGCGTCACGCGCCGGCACGAGGATGCATCCTTTGCCAAAGCGCACGCCGTGGGCCTCTACGCCCTTGCGCTTGAGATAGGGCGAGCTGCCCGACTCGGCCGCCGCCTCCCACAGCTCAGCAGCCTTGGCAGCGGCCTCGCGCTGCCCGGCCTCCTGCTTTGCCTTGTCACTCATCTCACGCTGCTTGCGTTCGGCATCGCGGCGCGCCGTCTCTTCTTTCGACAAGGCCGGCGCCGGGCCAAAGCGCTTAGGATCGAAGCCCCCCGCCATGGCTTCGCGCAGTAACGTGCCAATGCCCACGGCGCCCGAAGCCTTGCAGCTCTTCCAGGTAGCCTTAGCGGCGGCAGCATCGTAGTTCGCCGCGGATTCGCTCCACTCGTTGAAGAGAGGCCAGCCATCGTCACCGAAATAGTTTTTTACGGCCATGCAAATGCGCAGCCACCGCTCCCGATCATCGGCCGGGATGTGGGTCAGGGCGGCGCGGATCTTCTCTGGCGTGTGTTCGTATTGCATCAGGCTTCGCCCCCTCCCTGCGGATTCACCCATTCGTCAATTCGTAGGGGCGAGTTCGCCCCGCCGGCCCCGCAGCGAGCCAGCATGTAGCGTTCATTCATGGTGTTTTGTTCCTAGTGCGGGTGCGTAGCTGCGCCCGTGGCGGAGTTCACCCGACCACCGAACCCGGCGAGCAAGTACTGCTGCAACCGACCCAGCAGCCCCGATACGAAAGCGTCGCCGGCCGCCGCTAGCTCGGCTGCCGGTACCGCTTGCCCCGCCTCCGCCGCCGCTCGCTGCAATGACGCTCGAAAGCTCATTGCGCAACCCGGCACRAAAACGTGCAACGGGATCTGGCCAAGCTGCTGCAAGCAGCCATCCGCAGTCTCAATGCCCAGGTCGACGGCCCACTGATACTGGAGGCAAACAAGGGCGTCACGTGCCGCCGCGTGCGCAATGGCAGGAATCACGGCAGTCTTGGTACGGTTCATTGCGCTCATACGTCCTCCGAAAAGGGAAGTATCTTGAATTGCTCATTCAGGCAGCGGCAAACATCGTCCATATGCCGCGCCGCTAAGCCCTCTCCCACCTCTGCAATACGCCTACGCGGCGTGTCTGCCTTCGCCAAATCGGCAAGAGCGCGACTCAATTCCATCAGCTCCAGCAGGCCGTCGCCAGCGTTCTCCAGGGCAAATTTGAGCGCATCGAGCTGCGCGGCTCGCGCGGTCTCATCCATCGTGAGCGGTGCGCGCTGTCGCGCACGAAACCGCCCATCGCGCCAGAGCCGCACAGTAGCCGCCCTATCTCGAAAAGCCATTCTCATGCTCAGTCCTCCATAACCGCAGCCAGGACCTTTGACAGAGCCTGCGCGGCGATGCGACGAGATCCGGCCGGCAGGCCACGCAATGACCAGGCATAGCGGCCGTCCGCAGTGCGGCGGATCAGGATTGAATGCTCAGGCTGCTCAAATGCCGAAGCTGCAGCGCTGGTCTCTGCGGCCGAATTGGCGGCCTTGCGACCACGTACGGCAGCAAGGCTCACAACTACGCAGGCACGCGCCCCGTCCGCGTGGCGAGTACCCGTTTTTTGTTCAGACGTGGCGCGCATGGCCGCCCTCCCCGTTCGCGGGCGCGAAGTAGCCAATAGGCGTGCCGCCCAATGCGCTATGTGCGGCTTCCAGTTCTACGCCGAGCTGCGGCAGCACGGCATCGATCAGGCAAAAGAAGGCATCTATATCGCCGTCAGAATGGGCGCCAGCGGCGGCCCAGCGTATCCCGTGCAAGGCGCTGATAGCACGTGACACCTTATCCTTGGCCGATGCGACAGAAGATGGCGCGAGTGGTTTGCGTTCGGTGGTGCTGCTCATTTGGCGCACCTCCCCGACTCAAGCATACGAATCAGTTTGTCTAAGCCTGTTGCGATCACGAGGAGGCCGCCCCTCAACATCAGCGCTTCCTCCAGGGGCGATGCATTCCGTTGCCAGTCGCCAGCAATGGCAGCTTCCGTTGCGGCCGCCTTTTCCCGGCGCTTCGCCGCGAGGCTAGCCGTGCCACCAGGCCGGCCACGGCGGCACGTGTTGGCGACGGCGGGGCGATTAAAAGCCGGATGGCTCAGCACGTTGGGCGGGCAATCCGTTGCGGCGCCGCTATGTGTTTTCGGAGACTCAGCCATGGCTCGCCTCCGCCCGTTCCAGACCGTGCACGCTCGAATCCAACTTCTCACGCCATCCATCCACTGCGAAGAGCGAGGTATTGGTAAGCTGTGCGCCCACGCGTGCAAGGCCCTCGATAACGTCAAAGTTGTCCGGCGCATCAGCGGCGGTGGTCAGACGAATGATTGCCTCGTAGATTGCAGCCGCACCGGACAGCCCTGTAGCTGCATTTTCGTGGGTGGCGATGCCAATTTGTGCGGCGGTAAAGAGAGCACCGGCATTCGACTCGCATTGCTTACACATGGCGCACCTCCCCTTGCATTGCCAGGTGCGCAAGTTCGGCGCTGAGCCGGTTGAACGTCAGCGACAGTTCCGCCTTGCAGAGCGCGGGCAGCGTGTCGAATGCATCGCCGTCAGGATCAAGCATGAAATCGGCCAACGCCTTGAATTGGCGCATGGTGACGGCGAAAGGATCGGAGGCGGTGCTTTTACGCATGACGCACCTCCGCTTGCAGGGCACGCACGCGGTCAGCAACAGCCACCAGCGCGGCGCCGGCTACATCGAGTGATTCGCGGTCAGTGGGCGCGGCAACGGCATCACGCAACGCGGTGCGGACGATAGCGAGGATTTCGGGAAGGGGTGATTGCTCGGTATGGGCGAGCGAAGACATGGCCATGGCACGGCCTCCTTTGTGAGCGGTATCAATCCCGCTCCCCGCTCTCAAACGGGGTGGGCGGGCGCAAGGCAGGGTTGAGAGACCGGCACAAAGGAACCGGCGAGCCCGAAGGCTCCCCCGCCCAGGCCCGCCCATAGAAGGCGCACGTAGGCGTGACGGACGAAAAAAAGCCGCCTGGCGGCGGTCGTCCGCCTTTGTGTTCCGGCTCTCACCCCGGGCCGCTGTGGTTGCAACGGCAGGCACAGTATAGCGCGAGCTGGCGACCGTTGCGAAAGCCCACGCTGGCGAGGCCTGCGAGGCCAGTACCAGGGCAAGGGGCTCAGGGCCGCAGCGGGCCAGAGTCAGGGCGGCAGACATGACCACCAGGCGCAGGCGGAAACACATCATGCCTCGCCCTCCAGCGTGTAGACAGCCACTTTGTGGCGCTTGCCATCCGTTGTAGCGCGCCACTCCAGGCGCATGGTGATTTTGTGACCCTGCGCCCGCAGTTCAAACACGCGGCGTGGTACGTCCTGGATGCTATGCCCCCGAAGTGCGGCGAGACTATCGAGCGCCCCCCGGCGCAGGCCGGCGAGCAGGCGGGCGCGCTCGCCTTCAGCGCGTCTACCGCCATCAATGCCCTTGGAGAGCACCGGACGGCCTGCCGGCGCCTTCACCAGGCGCGGCGCATTGACCAGGTAGGCGCTCACGTGGCGCAGGCGAACATTTCCATAGCGGTCCAATTCCCAAGGGCGCAGCGTAGCAATCGAACGCTGGGCCTCATCAGGTTTTCCGTTRTTTCCGTTACGCGTCGCCATGGTCCGCCTCAACCTCACCAGAAGCGGCCGCAGCCCCCGCCACCCAATCGCACGCCCGTTTGGCTGCGGCTGCGATCATTTCGGCGGTTTCATGTCCACCGCCCGCCAAGAGGCCAGCCTTTCGGCCGCGCTTAGCGCGGCGCGGTCTATCGGATCGGGTTTGCCACTGAAAGCACTGTTGATCAGCCGAGCCTCGTTCGCGTAGTGGTGGGGCTTCGTGCCCTTGCCATCCGCTTCCCGGCGCATGGCAAGCATTTGGGAGACAACAGCATAGTTGGCGGCAACCTCGCCACGCGCTGCGCTCCAGCCGAGCGACTTAGGTTCGCTCAGTTGCTGGCGTAGTGCCAGGAATGCATCGACTAACCGCACCTGGCCAGAACGCGAGTTGCGGCCACCGATGAACGGCATGGCAATAAGAGCGCCGCGCTCGGTCAGCTCAAGGCGGCGCTGCTCGCGGTTCCACTTATCGGTGTAGGAGGTCTCCTTGAAATCAAGGAAACCTATCGAGCCATCCTCAATCAGCGTACCGAGCGTCTGGAGCACGTTGTCATGGCGGCGCCCGAACTCACGGGCAATCGATAGGGAATCGGTAACGGGCTCGCCGCCGCGCAGGTGGACCAGGGCGAGCGCGTTGGCCTGCGTGCCATTCTCATCAATGCGCTGCGGTACCGGGGAGCTGGAACTGTTGGGGAGACCCATGGTCATACCGCCGCCGGCAGAGCCGCAATCCAAGCTTCTACTTCGGACGCCCGCCATGCACGAGAGCGTGCGCCCAGGCGGACGCCAGCCGGGAACTCCTGGCGGGCGATACGGCGATAGATCTCCGAGCGAGAGAGCCCGGTTTTATCCGTAACGGTAGGGAGTCTCCAGAGGGGGCCACCAGCAGGGGTGGCATTGGCGACGGGTGCGCTTTGCATATGGCCTCACAGTGAGTTTCACCGCCGCGTCACCGAACATCCTTGTTCGTCGCGGCATGTGCCATATGCTAAGAAGCGAAACACGGCTACTGAAAGCAGCTGGCTACAGTAACCACGCTTGCCAAACGCAGAACACGGCTACTGTGTATTAGC
>NZ_JBFTLX010000318.1:0-6995 GCF_056396665.1 Cupriavidus sp. 05T313
GAGTGGCCTGATCGCCAGCTTCACTCGCGCCTGAAGGCTTGCCACCACGAAACACCTTGAGTAGCGCCGGCAGCAATTTGTGCAGTACCTTCGCCATGGCGGCTTCGTCGATCATCCGCCCCGGCTGAACGCGGGGGGCAAAGCCGTTGCCGAGCGACCGCTGGCGGCGCCGGCATCATGGACGTCCTCGTGCGCGTAAGCGGCTGGTGCAAGGCCGGGCTCCTGCGAATCAGGCGCCTCCTCCCCCTCGCGGCGGCTCAGTTTCGTCTGACCAGCGGGGCCGGGAACCACTCGCCGGACAGGATAGCCTGGTCCGGCCCGTAAAGGCGGAACGTCAGGTTGTAACCCTGTCCCCTGGGGGTCGGCAGCCAGTTGCCGTCCGGTACGCCGTCCGGCCTGGACGGCGCGAAGTACAGCGTCAGCGAACCGTCCTTCCCGTAGCTCAGCCTGGACTGCTTGTTGATCAGGAACCGGTTCTTGGGATTCGGGATCACGCGAAAGTCCCTGGAATCCACCGCGATCACCGACCAGAAGTACTTCACGTGGCCAGCGGGCAGGTCGGCCTTGGCAAAGGTGATGGTGTACGCGTTGCCGCCGTCCAGCCGGGCGCCTGTCCCGTCGGTATCTGTCTTGAAGTACACCACCTCATCGGTGCTGTTGGCCCAGATGCCAGCCATATCGATACGGGTGCGGGTCCGGTAATCGTCTCCGTACTTGCCAATCGTGCTGGGCCGGTTCCAGCCGTTCTTGATGGTGCCGGCAGTGGAAAACGACTTGAGGAATCCCGGCAGTGTTTGCTCGCGGATGACCTTGTCCACCCGCGCGCGTTCGGCGGGGTTGCCCGCCACCGCGGCGCTCACTGCGCGTACCTTGGCCCGGACATCGCCCATGCCCGGATTGATGTCCGGCTCGCTGTCCAGCGCGATGGCGGCCGAGTCGAAGGCTTCCACACCGGGCAGCGTGTCATTGCTGAAAACCGGGGTGGCGGGAATCGGGGCGATCTGCGGCGTGCCGGTCATCCGGATCGTGATCTGTCGCTGCAGGGCGATGGCTTGCTTCTTGTCCGCGCCCAACTCCACTCTCGCCAGCACGCGCGTTGCCTTGCCCGGCAGGTCGATGCGCTTCGCATCCGGTGGCAGTGGCGCGGTGGCGCCTTTCAGGCACATCGCAAAATTGCCGCCGGGATGGCCGGGATAGTTGCGTTCGTTGATGTTGGCGACTGTCTCCCCCCACCCGTTCAGGAACTGGACCGTGTAGTAGCGCCCCTTGATGCGCGGTACGTTGACGACCGCACAAGTCTTCTCGTCCACCGCGATCCAGGCCTCGCTGTAGGCAACATCCAGGTTCGGATTGGCCCAGGAAACGCCGCCCACATCGCGGTGCAGGATCTGGTTCCACTGGAAACCGTCTTTCTGGAAGTCAAGTTGCTCCTGGCGCAGGACAAGCAGGCGGCCCAGCAGGTAGACGTAGGCATCGTTGACGTCCTGGTCCGGCACCATGCCCGCGGCTGGCTCACCCTTCGGCGCACTGCCGCACCCAGACAGGCCGGCCAGCATGGCGGCGGCCAGCACAACCGCGGCGACGGGACGAGATGAGTGATCCATGACTTACTCCGCTCCAGAAAAGCGACTGATGAAATGCCCGAAGTGTCTGAAGTGTCCTGAGGGGTGCCATTTGCACACCGTACACTTTCGCTGGCCGGTGGGTAAAAGTGAATTAAAAATATTGCGCGAGCGATCTACGTAACTTGGATGCCGAGGCCGTCTGTCCCGCCCGACCGGCGGGGCAAGCCATGGTTGCATGATGCAGCAGCCACAAAAGTGCGATGCCGCACTTAACCGAAATCCGGCCCGATGTCCCGCCGTTACCTCTGCATGAACTATGCTGTACTTGCCTACCCCCGATCTGAAAGGAGCCGCCAATGACCTGGACCACTCCCGCATACATCGATATGCGGTACGGATTCGAAATCACCATGTACATCGCCAACCGCTGACCGGCGGACGGCGGAATCCGCGAAAGCCCGCTGTCCAGCGGGCTTTTTCCTTGGCTCCGGCTGGACAGGCACCAGGCCATGACGACACTTCGGGTACTAGGTTCCGCCGCTGGCGGCGGCTTTCCACAATGGAACTGCAACTGTTGCAACTGCGACGGCCTGCGCCGCGGCACCATCGCCGCCACGGCCCGCACGCAATCCTCCATTGCGCTGACCGAAGATGGCATCCACTGGCTCCTCGTCAACGCCTCGCCGGACGTCCTGGCCCAGATCCGCGCCACCCCGGCCCTGCAGCCAGCCCGCGCGGTGCGCGACACCGGCATCGCCGCCGTATTGCTCATGGACGCGCAGATCGACCACGTCACCGGCCTGCTGATGCTGCGCGAGCACCGCAGCGCCCTGCCCGTCTACGCCACGCCCCCTGTGCTGCGGGACCTGTCCGAAGGTTTCCCGCTGTCCCGCATCCTGTCCCACTACTGCACCCTGGAAACCCATCCGCTGCCGCTGGACGCGAGTGCCTTCACCGTGCCGCCGCTAGCAGGGCTGACCTTGCATGCGATCGCGCTGGACAGCAAGCCGCCGCCCTACTCCCCCAACCGCGCCGCGCCRCAGCGTGGCGACAATATCGGCCTGCGCATCGTCAGCGCCGGTGGCAAGCGCGTGTTCTACGCCCCCGGACTGGGCAGCGTCGAACCGCATGTGCGCGCGGAACTGGCCCGGGCCGACGTGATCCTGGTCGACGGCACCTTCTGGACCGACGATGAAATGCGCCGGCTCGGCCTGTCGTCCAGGCTCGCCAGCGACATGGGCCACCTGGCGCAGTCCGGCCCGCACGGCATGATCGCGGCACTGGACGAAGCGCCGGCAGCGCGCAAGATCCTGATTCATATCAACAACACCAACCCGATCCTGGTGGACGACTCCCCGGAGCGCCGCGAACTGGCGGCGCACGGGATCGAGGTGGCCTACGACGGCATGGAGATCGCCCTGTGACGCCCGCAGCACGCCCCCAACCGGTTTCCCCCGAGGAACGCGCGGCCTTCGAAGCGCGGCTGCGCGGACTCGAATCGCGCTACCACATCCATCACCCCTTCAACCGGCGCATGGCCARCGGGCAATGCTCGCGCGAGCAGATCCAGGGCTGGGTGGCCAACCGCTTCTACTACCAGGTCAATATCCCGCTCAAGGATGCCGCCATCCTCTCCAACTGCCCCGACCGCGAAACGCGGCGAGAGTGGGTGATACGCATCCTCGACCACGACGGCACCGCCACCGAGCCCGGCGGCATCGAAGCCTGGAGCCGGCTCGGCGAGGCTGTGGGGCTGACGCGCGAGGCACTCTGGTCTCAACGGCTGGTGCTGCCCGGCGTGCGCTTCGCGGTGGATGCATACGTCAACTTCGCCCGGCGCGCTCCCTGGCAGGAGGCCGTGTGCTCCTCGCTCACCGAGATGTTCGCGCCCGCCATCCACAAGGAACGGCTGGCCGGCTGGCCGCACCACTACCCCTGGATCGAGGCCGAGGGGCTAAGCTATTTCCGTACGCGCATTCCGCTGGCGCAGCGCGATGTCGATCACGGCCTGCGGGTCACACTGGACTATTTCCGCACACCGGCCGAACAGCAGCGCGCCACGGAAATCCTGCAGTTCAAGCTCGACATCCTGTGGTCGATGCTGGATGCCATCGAAAAGGCCTATCCCGTATGAACGCCCCCGCCACGCCCGTCACCCCCGAGACCGCTCCCGCCATGCCACGGCTCGACACGCTCTATCGCCTGCAATGGGAAGAGGCCCAAAAGGCATGGGTGCTGCTCTATCCTGAAGGCATGGTCAAGCTGAACGACAGCGCCGCCGCCATCCTGCAGCGCTGCGACGGCGCCCATACGCTCGACATGCTGATCGACGAACTGCAGACGTCCTTCGGGGTGCAGGGCATTGCCCCCGAGGTGCGCACCTTTGTCGAACATGCCTGCGAACGCGGCTGGCTCGTCTGAACCGGGTCCACCGCTGTGGCTGCTGGCGGAGCTGACCTACCGCTGTCCGCTGCACTGCGCCTACTGCTCCAACCCGGTCGACTACGTACGCTACGGCCCGGAACTCGACACCGCGCAATGGCGGCGGGTCCTGGAGGAAGCACGCGCGCTCGGCGCCGCCCAGCTTGGTTTCTCGGGCGGCGAGCCGCTGGTGCGCGACGACCTGGAAGAACTGGTCGGCCATGCCCGGCAACTGGGCTTCTACACCAACCTGATCACCTCCGGCGTGGGCCTGACGGACGCGCGCCTGGGCGCGCTGCGCGCGGCCGGGCTCGATCATGTCCAGCTTTCGTTCCAGGACGCCACGCGCGAGATGAACGACTTCCTGTCGGGCACCCGCACCTTCGACCTGAAACAGCGGGTGGCAAAACGGATCAAGGCGCATGGCTACCCGATGGTGCTCAACTGCGTACTGCACCGGCATAACCTGGCCCACGTCGGCACCATCATCGACATGGCGCTGGATATGGGCGCCGAATACCTGGAACTGGCCAATACCCAGTACTACGGCTGGGCCTGGGAGAACCGGCTGGCGCTGATGCCGACCGAAGCGCAATTGCGCGAAGCCGAAGCGGTAGTGGCGTCCTACCGCGCCAGGATCGGCAAGCGTTGCCGCATCCTGTTCGTGGTGCCGGACTATTTCGAGACGCGGCCCAAGAAATGCATGAACGGCTGGGGCTCTGTGTTTCTCGGCATATCGCCTGACGGCGCCGCGCTGCCCTGCCATGCCGCGCGCATGCTGCCCGGCCTCATCCTGCCGAACGTGAGCACGCAATCGCTGCACGACATCTGGTACCACAGCGATGCTTTCCAACGCTATCGCGGCACCGCGTGGATGCCGGAGCCGTGCCGGTCCTGCGGCGAGAAAGAGAACGACCTCGGCGGCTGCCGCTGCCAGGCCTACCTGCTGACGGGCGAYGCCAACCGCACCGATCCCGTTTGCGACAAATCTCCGGACCACGCCACCGTGCGCGAAGTCGTCCTGCACGGACGCCTTGCCGCCCACGGCCAGTTGCAGGCCACGGCGCACGAGGCGCCGCTGGTGTTTCGCGCGGACGCGGCGTCCCGCCGCTTCAGCGAATCGGGCCGCTAGCGGGGGGGCGTGACAGGCCGCCTCGCCCTACTCCCCCCTCTCCCCCGTCTCCCCACGACACATCCCGAAACGCCTCCACCAGGTAATCCACCAGCCGGCGCACCTTGAGCGGGAGCTGTTTGCGCGTCGGGTAGACCGCGTACACGCCGAGTTCGCTCGCCCGGTATTCGGGCATCAGTTCGACCAGTGCCCCGCTGCGCAGGTCTTCCTGCAGCATGAAGCTCGGTTGCAGCATGATGCCGCCATGGGCCAGCGCAATGGCGCGGCAGGTGTCGCCGTTGTTGGTGTACACACGGGCGCGCGTGCCCACGCTTACCTTGCCGTCCGGGCCATCGAAATGCCATTCGTCGCGGCCGGACCAGTTGGTGTAGGCGAGTACGCGATGCTTCGCCAGTTCCTGCGGATGCGCTGGCGCGCCGTGCCGCGCCAGATAGGCGGGCGATGCGCAAAGCATCATGCGCGTGCTGGCCAGCTTGCGGCTGATCAGCGCGGAGCTTGGCATGTCGCCGATACGCACCGCGAGGTCGTAGCCTTCATCGACGAGATCCACCACGCGGTCGTTGAGGGTGATGTCCAGGTCGACCTGGGGATACACCTGCATGAATGCGCTCCAGAGCGGCGCGAGATGCATGATGCCGAACGTCAGCGGCACATTGATGCGGATCAGGCCGCTGGGCTCCTGCGTGCGCGAGGTGATCTCGGACTCGGCATCGTCGAGTGCGGCCAGCACCTCCTTGGCGCGCTGATAGAAGATCCGCCCCTCCTCGGTCAGGGACAGCCGGCGGGTGGTGCGCTGTAGCAGGCGCACGCCCAGGCGCTGCTCCAGCGCGTCCACATGGCGCGAGACTGCGGCCTTGGACATGCGCAGGCCTTCCACCGCGCCGATAAAGCTGCCGGCCTCGACTACGGCGGCAAACACACTCATTTCCAGGGCCCGGTCCATGCGCTACGTGTCGGCTTGCGCCTGATTGTCTCGATTACCGGGACTATATATCACGATGAAGGCTATTTATCATCGCCAGTCGAATCAATAGACTGGAAGTTTTCGAGATGGGACTTCCGCCATGTCAGCCGCTACTCCTCTTCCCGTACTGTTCGTCTCCCATGGCGCGCCCACCTTCGCCATCGAGCCGGGCCTTGCCGGCCCGCAACTTGCCGCGCTGGGCCGCGCGCTGCCGGCCGCCGAGGCGGTGCTGGTGGTCTCGCCGCACTGGATGACGCGGGGCGGCGTGCGCGTGACCGCAAGCCCGCTGCCCGAGACCATTCACGATTTCGGCGGCTTTCCGCGCGACTTGTACGCGTTGCGCTATCCCGTGGCCGGACACCCCGCGCTGGCCGCCCGCGCGGCGGAACTGCTTGCGCAGGCCGGCTACCCTGCCAGTCCGGACCCGCAGCGCGGGCTCGATCACGGCGCGTGGGTGCCGCTGCGGCACCTGTATCCCGAGGCGCAGGTGCCGGTGTTCCAGGTATCGCTGCCGCAGCCGCTGGACCCGGCGGGCGCGCTGGCCTTTGGCCGCGCCCTGGCGCCGCTGCGCGGCCAGGGCGTGCTGATCGTCGGCTCCGGCAGCATGACGCACAACCTCTACGAGTTCCGCGGCCACGGCGGCGGCGATGCGCCCTATGTGGCGCAATTCACCCAATGGGTGCGCGAGGCCACGCGCAACGCCATGCGCGATGGCGATGTCCAACCGCTGATCGACTACCGGCGGCTGGCGCCGCACGCCGAGCGCGCCCATCCGACCGACGAGCATTTCCTGCCGCTGCTGGTGGCCATCGGCGCGGCGGCGGCGGGCGAACCGCTGCAGGTGATCGACGGCGGCATTACATACGGCATCCTGTCGATGGAGTCTTATGTGATCGGCCAATACCGGCACGAC
>NZ_JBFTLX010000319.1:0-6936 GCF_056396665.1 Cupriavidus sp. 05T313
CCCAAACTCGCATCGCCTTAAGGCGATACTCAAACATGGGTCCCTCTTTTCCGCTCTTTTCGCCGGATCCCGAGGCGCCCCATACAGCCTGGTACACCTTGACGGCTCGCTTCGCATCGCTTGGGGGGCTCGCTTCGCATCGCGCTGGGGCTACACAAACAACGTGTTGTTGGAGGTTCTTGGGTGGAGGCGCTTAGGGGGGCGGCCCGCCCTGCGCCTTCTGGTGCACGTGCAAGGCGGGGGCAGGGGGCGTTGGAAAAAGTATATGAGCATGGGCGGACGGCGTGCGCTCTGTTTCGCCGGAGCGTCATCGCCCGGCGGTGTGCAGTGCCGGCGCGGCGGCTGGTTCATGGCTCATGGCGAGTCCGCGAGCAGGGCGCGCAGTTGGTTCTTTGCCACTTTCTCCAGGGTGGACCGGGGCAGGCTCTCAACCAGCCTGATGTCATGCGGATGCTTGAAGCCCGCCAGTTGCGCCTTGCATGCGAACAGGATGCGCTCGGCCAGGGCCTGGCCGGTGCCGGCGTGCGGGATCACGAAGGCGACTGGCACTTCGTCCAGCATGGGATGCTTCTTGCCGACGACGGCGACTTCCGCTACGCCCTCGACCAGCGCGATGACGCGCTCGATTTCCGAGGCTGCCACGTTTTCCCCGCCGACCTTGAGCATGTCCTTGGCGCGGTCCGAGAAGTACAGGAAGCCGTCGTGGCCCAGGCGGACCCGGTCGCCGGTGATGAAGAGCCCGTCGTCGCGGAAGGCCGCCGCCGTCGCCGCCGGGTCGCCCGCATACTCCAGGAACAGGGAAACGCCACGCTGGCCGCCCACATGGAGGTTGCCTGTCTCGCCGGGGGAGACAGGCTGCCCGTCATCATCCAGCACGTGGATCGCATAGGCCTGGGACGGCCTGCCCATGGACATCGGGGCGTTTGCGAGGTGCGCGGAACCTATCGTGCCGTGGGTGATGGTTTCGGTCATTCCCCACCACCCGATCGTCCTGACCCCGAAGTGCGCATCCGTGGCCGGCGCGCAGACGCCGCTGCCCCAGAAGCGGTAGCTGTGGCGCGCCGGCCTGGGCTGGGTCAGCAGCGCCCGGACGCAGAACGGCACCATCGAGGTCCAGGTGCAACCATGCTTGACGGAGACTGGCCAGAAGCGTGATGCGGAGAACCGGGGTTGCACCACCACCGTGGCGCCCACCCAGAGCGCGGCTGCCACCGAGTAGATCTGCGCGTTGGTGTGGAACAGGGGGAGATGGACCAGGTGCACATCCTCGGGCCGCAGGTCCTCGTGCATGGCGGACAGGCGCGCGCCCCAGAGCGCGTTCGCATGGGTCCAGAGCACCGCCTTGGGCCGGGCCGTGGTGCCGGATGTGTACTGGATGCCGAACGGCGCCATCGGGTCGTGCGGGCGCTCGATCAGTTGCGCGGGATCGGCGGAGATGGCGGCGAACGGCTCGAACCCGGCGAGGTCCGGCCCGGCGGCGGCGCCGCAATCCGTCCCGGTGACGGCCAGCCAGGCCAGGGATGGGGCCGCGGCCTTTACCATGGCGGCGAAGCGCGGTTGGGTGATGGCGCCGACGGCGCCGCTGTGACTGGCGAAGTACGCGAGCTCGTCGGTGCTCGACCGGGTATTGGTCGACACGGCCACGGCACCCGCGTAAGCGCAGCCCAGCCAGGCGATGACCGCCTCCGGGCAGTTGTCCAGGTGGACCAGCACGCGATCCGCCGGCCGTACTCCTCGCGCCTGCAGGCCGGCCGCGAAGCGGCGCACGCCGTCGCCAAAGTCCGCATAGGTCCAGGTCCTGCCTTCGCCTTCAAAGGGTTCCCAGATCAGGAAGGGATGAGCGCCGCGACTGGCCATCCGTTCGTCGATCAGGGTGCGGAAGTCGCTGCCTTCGAAGGGCGTCAGCGGTTTGGGGCTCGTTTTGTCTGCGTGGCTCATGGCGCTCGGGCTTTCCATCGGCGGGCTGATTGGGGAAACCCGTTCAGTGTTGCGACCACCGAGTGCGTGCGCCTCGTCCAAAGCGACGAAACCTGCTTGATTGGCGTGAATCCGTGCAAGCTTTCCGCTTGCGCAGGCGCAGAGCGGGGTGAGCCGGATTCTGTCCCATCGATCCTGTAACGACGAATGAGCGGCACCGGGCGCATCCGGGTTGCTGCGTTCCCTTCCCCTGCTAGGGTCTGTCCCCGCTTTGCCGAGCCGTTACCATGGTTTCCGCCGCCGCCGCGCGGCCCGGGAAAAACGCAAGGCCGCGCACGGGCGAGATCACTGATCCTGCCAGGCGGAAGGCGTGTTTTGCCGAATGCACCGAGCCGGACGGCCGGGCAGGCGAGGGCACAAGACGCGCCCTGGCGGGCGCGACTGCCGGCCGGGCGGATAAGCCCAGCCGGCGGCTTTGGCGGAGGTGCGGCAGGCACGCGTGCAAGGGCAATGATTTTGCACGGCGCCCGGCGCTACCCCGGTGAATCAGCTCTTTGAGAAATTCAGTGCCGGCGGCGCGTTATTCGGCTTGAACGGCGAGATCGAAAGCGTCTTCCCGTCCAGGTCGAAATGCGCCAGGTCCACGACGCGCAGGGTCTGATCCTGATAGCTCTTGATGTAGTAGCGCTTTGCCCTGAGATCGGCGATCGACGACCATTGCGTATATTCGAGCTGCCCGCCTTTGGGCGCCGTGGAAATGGAGCCCACCGGAATATCGAAATTATTCAGGATATGCTCTGCGAGCTTGATCGTTTGCGGGCCGTCGGGAAGTTGTTTGGCCGACGCGACATAGCCGAGGGCCCGGATGAAGCGGGACGGCGGCGTGGGATCGCCTGGAATGCCAAGAAGACCGGATCCCTGGCCAAAAGGCTCGAAGGTTTGCCCGGCAATCTTCATCGGATCGGCATCGACAGGCGAAATCTTTACGTAATTCCTGACATTGTTGAGGTGCCAGTCAAAGGTCGGCGAGTTGGTGAGGACGCCGAGCGGGTTGTCGTAAACTTTGAACTGGCCGCCGATAGGCTCGATCACGATCGAGGCGCCGGTCGCATCATGCAGGGGAAAGTGGAAAGGCAATGCCATGTCCAGCACTGGCGCCTTGATGTCGACGATTGACACATTGTTGAGTGCCGCCTTGACTTCGGCGACAGTCGCAAAGTTTGTCAGCACCCAGGTCAGGAACTCCCAGGACGCGATGGATTTGGCCGGATCGGCCTTCGCCGGATCGGTATAGCCGGCGAAACCGGGGAAGTAGAGGTTGCCACCCGCAAGGCCCTTCTCGTTCATCCCGTCGGCAARCACCGGCTGTCCGCCCGACATGACGCCCACCACAGCGTAACGCGACTTCCAGCGGATGCCAGGCTTGTTGCCCGGGCCGGTGCCGACATACTCGTAATTGCGGGGCACCACGACTACATCCGGCTGCAGCTCGAAGCTGTACTCCATGGTGCGCGCATAGACAGGCGTGCCGTCTGCCGCTTTCAGCAGGAAATTGGTGCAGGCATTTGCCTGTGCGCCAAAGGCGATCAGGCATGCCATTGCCGCCGCCTTCATACGACCCGAAACTTTGTGTGATTTATACGCCACGATTACCCCTTATTTTTATTTGAAGCTTGCCTGTTAGAACAACAAGAACAACATTGACGTCTCGCTAGCCGGCACCGTTCGCACACAAAGGGCAATCCGTCCCAGTCTCCAGATCATTGCGAAAACGGTGCATATGCCAAGCATGCGCATCATAGCGCATGCGCAGGAATCATCACTCAATAGGGTGGGGCTGAAGCTTGGGTCCTGGTGTTCATATGCCGTTCATAGCGTTGGTTTTGAAATGCACCGCCGGTGCCACATCGGTATTACGGCGGCGGCCAGGGTTTCTGAAACTCTGCTCGTAGTGGACTCGATAGAAGAACCGCATGATTGGTCCGTCGTGAGCGATGTGCGATATCCCGCTGCAGAAACGCCGCGACAAGGCACCGGACTCGCCAACTTGAAGAGATCCTTCCGCGCTGTGCAAGCCGCTCAATCCTTGCCAAAGCCCTGGTTGACCAGCTCGACGGCCGTCGCCAGCTTGCCGACCGCTGCCGGAATCTCCTGGTCACTGACCCCGCCATAGCCCAGGACCAGGCCGTTTTGCGAGCGTAGCGGACTGGCGTAGTAAGAAGAGAGGGGGCGCGCCACGACGCCGTGGGCAAGCGCGCAACGCGAGACCAGTTGATCATTGGCGTGGCGAAGTACCACGGTCAGGTGAAGCCCGGTATCCGTGCCGACGATCTCGGCCTCGTCACCGAGCTTGCGTCGCAGTTCCTGTGTCAGCATCGCTTGCCGTTCGCCATAGATCTTGCGCATGCGCCGCACATGCGCAGCGTAGTGGCCGTCCGCAATGAACTCGGCAAGCGCGGTCTGTACTGACAACTGTCCGCCCCGATGCAGTTCGGATTGCGCCAGCGCGAAGGCATCCACCAGGGCGGTCGGCACGATGAGGAAGCCGAGCCGCAGCCCGGGGTAGAGCACCTTTGAGAAGCTGCCGACATAGATGGTGTTTTGATGCGGGTCCAGGCCCTGGAGAGAAGGCAGGGGCGCGCCATGATAACGAAACTCGCTGTCGTAATCGTCTTCGATGATCCAGGCATTGTGCCGATGCGCCAGCTCGGTCAGCAGGCGGCGGCGTGCGAGGCTCATCACCACGCCGCTCGGGTATTGGTGAGATGGCGTGACAAAGATGAGCCTGGGGCTGACCTCGGGGGTGATCGGAGGCAGCATGCCATGCTCGTCGACCGGTACGGCATCCATCTGCAGGCTCGCCGCGCGAAACACGCTGCGCGCTCCCCAATAGCAAGGGTCTTCAATCCATACGCGATCGCCGGGATCGGCGAGCAATCGGGCGCAGAGATCGATCGCCTGGTGGCTGCCTTGCGTCACCACGATCTGCTCCGGCGCGCAATCGACCCCGCGCGCCAGTGCCAGGTACTCCGCCAGCGCACGCTTGAGCGGCCGGTAGCCATGCCGGCTGCCATAGCCCAGTTGTTCCTGGCTGGCTGACTTCCAGACCTTGGTAATCAGGCGTTGCCAGACGCCACGCGGGAATTGCCTGACATCCGGAATGCCGGGCACGAAAGCGCCTACCTGCAGGTCCGACGCGCCGGCACCCGCCAGCAACTCGCGCGCGCGCGCCGACAAGCGCGTTGCGTCGCTGGCTTGTTCAATCTTGTCCTGCTGGCTCAGATCCGGCACGCGGTCGAGCACGGCTGGGTCGGGGGCGGTATCGCCAACATAGGTGCCGCTGCCGCCGTGTGTCTGGGTATAGCCTTCGTCGGTGAGGCGCTCATACGCATACAACACGGTGTTGCGGGCAATGCGCAGTTCCCTGGCCAGTTCGCGCGTAGGGGGCAGGCGCGTACCCGGGGATAACTGGCCGGCGAGAATCGCTTCGCGGATGTCGTCAAACAACTGCCTGTTCAATGGAGCCCCTGATCGTTCGGGGTGGCTCCAGTGACTGCGCGCGAGAAGCCAGTCAATTAACGGCGTCTCTTTCAATTCCTTGGCTCCATCTGAAAATTTGTACCGGCACTATACAGTGGGGCCAGCGCGCTTGTAGAGTAGATCCCATCATGTCGCGGCATTACCACAGAAGAATTTCAATTGAATAACCGAGTGCCGCCGCAACCCGCATCCAGAGAAAATATTTACCGTCAGGTAGGTCGATGACTCGTTGTCGCGTTGCGTGGCCTCACCAGAATGGCGCATTTACCGTGCCCATTTTTGGGGTGTTTGCAGAGGCAATAAATGAAGCGTTTTGCAGTAGCAGGAATCCAGATGCCGGTTTCGGCATTTGAAGAGAATATCAGCCAGATGAACCGATACCTGGCGCATGTCAGGCACCGCTTTCCGTGGGTCGATATGGTGATGTTCTCCGAGTTGGCGGCGTATGGTCCGAGCCCGTCGAAGGCCGAGGAGATGCCCGGTGTGGCAGAAGCGCGGCTTTGCGGACTGGCGGCCAAGTACGGCCTGTGGCTGATCCCCGGATCGCTGTTCGAACGTCTGGACGGCCGTGTCTACAACACGGCGCCGGTCATCGATCCTGCGGGCAATGTGGTCGCGCGGTTTCGCAAGCTGTTCCCGTTCCGGCCTTACGAGCAGGGTATCGCCGCCGGCAATGAGTTTGTCGTGTTCGATGTGCCGGGCGCGGGCCGCTTTGGGATATCGATCTGCTATGACATGTGGTTTCCCGAAACCACCCGGACACTGGCCGCGATGGGTGCCGAGGTGATCTTGCATCCGACTATGACGGACACCATCGATCGCGACGTCGAACTGTCGATTGCGCGCGCGTCGGCGGCGACGAACCAGGTCTACTTCTTCGATATCAACGGGGTCGGGGACGGCGGGGTGGGGCGTTCGATCGTGGTCGATCCTTCCGGCTATGTGCTGCATGAGGCGGGGCCGGGCACGGCGGAGATCATTCCCGTGGAGATCGATTTCGAGAAAATCCGCCGCGAGCGCGAGCGCGGCTTGCGCGGCCTTGGCCAGGCGCTGAAGAGCTTCCGGGATCGCGAGGTCGAATTTCCGGTTTATCAGCGCGGGAGCGGCGCCGATGCGTATCTTCACACCCTTGGAAAACTCGTCAAGCCGGGGGCCATGGAAAACGCGGAGCCGGAAATAACCGGTCCCGTCGGAGAATAGATTCGCTTGCGGGAAGTCCGCCGGATTAACATTATTATGATTATAAGATTCAGGTGAATCCGCGGAGACCGCTGGATCATGGCGGGAGTGTTTTCATCAAATCGGATGGATATAATTCCTGATTGATAAGAATTAATCCAGATACAAACAAAAAAGTACCGTCATTCAATGAATTCGTTCGGAAATCCGAACGTTTTGTTGAGCCTATTTCGATAGCAGAGGAACACCATGGCACGCAGCACGGCACGCAAAGTAAAGACCGGGCAGAGTACTTCCCTG